>JAYVHY010000047.1:0-5281 GCA_043770615.1 Armatimonadota bacterium
TTGAGGCGAAATTTCTCGCCTCTCTTCTTCTTTCCAAATTCACTGATTTCTGACATAGCACTACTATTTACGGCGAGTCCAGCTGCAACTGCAGTGGACGAAGCGATGAGAGTTCTGCGAGATAAATCCACTAATAGACACCTTTAGTAGTTCCGGGAATAGCGACTGGTGGAACGGGGATGCTTGTGCTCATTGTTAGATTTGCTGGCATCAGCGAAACCTGTGAATTAAGCGCCTTCTCCCAGGTGACTTCCTCGCCTGAATATGCACTCATTCGGCCCATGATCGCTGTGAGCGTACTTTCCGCAACTTGGACTCCTTCGTTATAGCCTTCGCTTGCCTTGATGCTCTTATAGAGCCGACGATGTTCAAGCATATATGGGTTCGGTCGGTCCCCTTCCCATCGCCAGCTCATCTCGCCTTTGATGCTTGTATTGGCATTTGTTCGTCCTTTACTGCCAACGATCAATTCAGAGACGTTTTGAGCGCAGCCATCAATCTGTCGACAGTAGCTCATGAGTTTTATTCCACCCGCGTACTCATATTCCGTTGCAAAGTGGTCGTAAATGTGGCCGTATGCTGGATCAACCCTCGATTGTCGTCCGCCCATTGAGATAGCTTTTACCGGGTGACCTCGCATTGCCCAGTTACAGACGTCAAGATTGTGGACGTGCTGCTCGACAATGTGATCGCCAGAGAGGTAGGTGTAATAAAGCCAGTTTCGTACGTGGTGCTCAAGGTCGGTCATGCCGTCCTTGCGCGGGACCATCCAGAGTCCGCCCTGGTTCCAGTAGCAGTTCATCGAAAGAATTTCACCGATTTCACCGTCGTGGATCCGCTTCATGCACTCCATATAGGCGAGATCGGCTCGGCGCTGCGTACCTGCGACGATGGTAAGGTTCTTCTCCTTGGCTAGCTTCGCCGATTCGATAACGTCTCGGATTCCTGGACCGTCGACCGCGACTGGCTTTTCGGTGAAGAGATGTTTGCCTGCATTGATGACCGCTCGGATATGTCCCGGCCTAAATCCGGGAGGTGTGGCAAGAATAACAACATCCACTCCGGTGGCAAGGAGTTTTTCATAAGCGTCGAGTCCAAAGAAAGTTCGGTCTCCTACATCAACCCGCTTCGGTAGGTCTTTTTTCAAACCGTCTAGGCACCCTTTCACGCGATCCTCAAAGAGGTCGGCCATGGCGTACACCACAGCTCCTTCTTCGGCGGCGAGGTTATCGCGAATTGCACCGCTACCACGGCCACCACAGCCAATCAGGCCAACTTTGATCGTGGGTCTATCTTGGAAGACTCCAGCAAATGACGAAGTTGGTACTGCGAGGGCGGCTGCACCGGTCAATAATGTTCGGCGTGAAATATCCATCTTTCCGTACCCCGGAGCATATCCCAGTACCGGTCTAAATTCCAAGCAAAAAGCCTATTGAATGCAAACGATTCTTAGTCCAACGTGCTGCCCATTGGCTAACCACCATTTGCTTTTCGGGATTTGAGGGTCCGCTTCGTTCCATTTTGGTGAGAATGGGTCGACTCTTACGCTTGAGATGTGCGCAGTCTTGTCTTTGAAAGATCCGCCACAAACCACTGGCATACCTTCCGAATCCTTTGCCCATTCGGCGACATTACCGAGCATGTCTTTCAATCCAAATGAATTGGCTGACTTGATGCCAATTTTGTGTGAGATATCGTCTGCGTTTTCCCATGTCCAAGCAGTGTCTTCGCTTGCAATCATGTCTTTGTCTGCACCAGATTGGCAAGCGTATCGCCATTCAGCGATGGTTGGTACTCGGAACTTCTTTCCAGTTCGTAAACTTAGCCAATCGCAGAACATGTCGGCGTTGAGGCTAGACATGCACATTGCGGGGTAACCGTGATGTCCAAAGCCAGTGAACATGACTCCATATGGTCGACTGGGTCGAGAAACGGCGTCAACGCCTTTGCTTTGGGGATCTTTCTTCTGGTCTTCAATTGAAGTGTCCAGGCGTAGGGCCCAGATATCGAAAACGTCCCATGGTACTTCCGTTAGGCTGACGGACATTCCTTTAATCTTGGTTGTCTTGCCTTCTACGGTGATTTTTCCATCGGGGACCGAAACCATCGTGATTTTTGCCATGTACTCAGGGAAGTCCACGACGAAGGTTGTTGGATTTTGAACGGGACAGAGGATCGTGCTTAGAATGAGAGAAAACATGGATCGCTTGCTTTTACTGGAATCAGACGACTAACCAAAGATTCCGTTGCTCCTTCGTTCTAATTTTTGACCGGAGGAGCAATGGATTTTGACTTTAACGATTGAGAAGTTGTTTGATGAGAGCCGGTACGTCTGAAGTTCGCTCGGCAACAAGAGCACCAGCGGCTTCAAGGGCATCTACTTTTGACTGTGCGGTTCCGAGATTTCCGCTGACGATAGCACCTGCGTGTCCCATCCTCTTTCCTGGAGGGGCAGTTCGTCCAGAAACGAATCCAACGACAGGTTTATTCATGTGCTTGCCAACATATTCAGCCGCCGCTTCTTCATCTGATCCGCCAATTTCTCCAATCAAAACCACAGCCTTGGTCTTAGGATCATTTTGGAACATCTCCATAACTTCAATGAATCGAGTGCCTGGCAACGGGTCGCCTCCGATTCCTACACACGTTGTTTGCCCAAGACCGTTCCGGGTTAACTCCCAAACGATCTCGTAGGTTAGCGTTCCGGATCGAGAAACAACCCCAATATCCCCAGCCGCAAAGATGTGACCGGGCATAATTCCCATTTTGCACTCGCCAGGAGTAATAATCCCGGCACAGTTTCCTCCGAGGAGTCTTGTTTTGCCGTTTTGTCGTAGGCGGTTTACCACTTTGGTCATGTCGGCTATTGGAATGCCTTCGGTAATGAGAGTTACGAACGGAACACCTGCATCTTCGCACTCGAGCACGGAGTCTGCTGCGAAGGGAGGCGGGACAAAGATCAACGAAGCGTCAGCGCCAGTTGCCGCAACGGCTTCATGGACAGTATTAAAGACGGGTTTGCCCAGAAATTCTTGACCGCCTTTGCCGGGAGTAACTCCTCCGACAACGTTCGTTCCGTACTGGATCATTTGTTCTGTGTGGAAGGCACCTTCGCGTCCGGTCATTCCACAAACGATGACCTTAGTATTCTTGTCGACGAGGACTGACATGTAGCTTCAAATTTTACCGGGAAATTTGTCCCAATCGGAACGAAGATTGGAAAAGCTGTGTTATGATATTTAATGGTTGCAAAGCCAAACGCCGAGTGACGAGCACTTGTTGTGAGTCATCGGGGGACCCAAACTATTGGGGTGAATGAATTGGAAACAATTCTAGGGAAGCTCTTGGCCCGAACCCGTCAGCTAACCCCGTAGGCGTGAGAGAGAGGAAATATGTGACGAGTCGATTTGGCTCCGACGCAGAAGCTTCGCCTTTGCGGCTCGAACCTTGGAAGGGTCTGACTTTCATAGGCATTTTGCCTGGATGATCCAAAAAGGTTCTTGCACCTCCTGTGGGGTCGTGGCTTAAATGTCGTGACCCCATCTTCTTTTCTACTTAATGACGAGGGGTAAGTTAAAGCTATGAGTAAAGCCGCACCAGGAGTTAGATTCGCCGAAGTTGATCGAGAAACCAAAGAAACGCGGATCCACGTTGTTCTTGACATTGATGGTGGGACAAAGCAAGACATTTCCACCGGCGTTGGATTTTTCGATCACATGCTCAATTTGATGGCATTTCATGGTCAGTTTGATGTTGGAATCGAAGCCGAAGGCGATCTCCATATCGACGATCACCATACGGTTGAAGACGTTGGAATCGTGCTTGGACGAGCTTTCCGCGATGCACTGGAGTCTTCTGGTCCAATTGAGAGATACGGTTCTTGCCACATGGTGATGGAGGAAGCGCTAATCTTGGTTGCACTAGATATTAGTGGTCGTTCGGGACTGTTTTATGAAGTCGATTTCTCAAGAGAGACTGTTGGTGGACTTGCGACTGAGAATGTAAGAGAATTCTTACGTGCCTTTAGTAGCAACGCCGGATTCACAATTCATGTGCAAAAGCTTGCGGGAACCAATGATCACCATGTCATCGAAGGGATTTTTAAGGGACTCGGTCGAGTCCTTGAACAAGCCACGAGAAAGTCGGAACGGCGAAATGGGGTCTCTACAAAGGGCCGAATAGACTGACCATGCAACCCAAATTCATTTTGCTCGGTAATACAATCAAATGCCTCCTGCACAAGAAATAGCCCCAATATTTGCAGTAGTTTTCCTATTTGCGATTCCAATCGTAACGATCCTGACTCGCCATCAACAAAAAATGACTCAGTTGATGCGACAAGATTTGCAACAGCCATTCCAAGCTAACTCAGAATTGCAAGCCGTTCAATATGATGTTCAACAACTAAAGTCTATGGTTTCATCGCTTGCTATGAGCGTTGATTCTTTGAAAGACGAAGTTCGAAATTCAAACTCGATTCAGGATCGGGTCAAAATTCAAAAATAGATGTGGTCGATTGTCCTTGTTGCAATAACTCTGTTTGTAGTTCTGCCGCTAGCCGGACTTTGGACTTGGCATACTCAAGAAATGATCAAATTGAAAGCAAAGAATGGGGACAATTCCTCTTCGAGCGAGCTAAGTGAAATGAGAAAAGAAATCACAGAATTAAGGCAAATGATCACATCCCTGGCAATAAATGTTGAGAACATGAAGGACAATAATCTTCATGGGACTGCATTAGAAGATAGAATGAAGGTTGGCGACTAAATGGAGAAGTGGATTTGGGTCTTAATACCGTTAACTGCCCTGATGATTCCGATTGTCAAGGCACTCGTTTCTCATCAAGTCAAAATGACTCAAATTATTCATGGACAAGGCAACAACCAAAATGTACTTGCGCAGAATAACCAATTGACCGAAGAAGTACGACAACTTCGGGAATTGATGCACCAACAAACCCTTGCATTAGACAATCTTCGCGATGAAGTTCGCTCAAGTCAAACCGTTCAAGACAGAATTAGCCAAAATTCTTAAACAAAAGCAAACATTTTGAGTCCAAAGTGTTGATAAAGTTCTACCCAGCGGGATAGACTGGACGTTCCTGGATTACTCCCGGAGTTTCAATGAGAATTATTCACGCAGCGTCCAAGCGAATTCACCGCCACATTGAAGTCCCAAATCTCATAGAATTACAGCTTAACTCATATCGCTGGTTCTTGGAAGAAGGATTGCCGGAATTGTTCCGAACATTCAGTCCTATCTACGACTTCACGCAAACCAA
>JAYVHY010000048.1:0-2409 GCA_043770615.1 Armatimonadota bacterium
GTTTACTTGCCGATCATTCGTTCAGCCCTGTACGATGTTTATACGGCTTTTGACTTCGGAGACCCATCCGTCATGAACGGGGACCGATCGAGCACGACAGTTGCCCCGCAGGCGCTTTTCATGCTCAATAGCAAGGTGGTCATGAGTGCCACCAAAGTCATGGCTGAATCCACTCTCAAGCGAACCAACTTCAATGATTCGCAACGAATTCGTCAACTCTATTTGACTTGCTACGGTCGCCCCGCGACCGAAGCTGAAGTAACGATTTCGCTCGGATACCTTGGACGATTTCAAGCCGTTTACGCAAAAGCCAAAGACCCCCGGATGAGTGCCTGGCAAAGCCTCTGCAAATCCCTCATTGCCGCCAACGAGTTTATTTATGTGGAATAAGGACTTCATTTCTCGCCGTGATTTGCTCAAGGGTAGTGCCCTTGGGTTTGGAAACCTGGCGTTTCTGAGCCTTCTTGCCGAACAAGGCCTGGCTAGTCAAGGTAAGCAGGACCATCGTAACCCGCTAGCGCCAAGACCGTCTCAATTCCCAGCAAAAGCAAAGCGAGTCATCTTCATATTCCTTCACGGTGGGCCGAGCCAAGTCGATACCTTTGACCACAAACCACTGCTTACTCGCGACCATGGCAAACCGTTCACCGGAGAAATGCCAAGAATCGTTTCATCTCCAACTGGCAACCTTCTCAAGAGTCCTTGGGAATTTAAGCACTATGGCAAAAGCGGAATCGAAGTCAGCGACCTCTTTCCCCACGTAGGCAGCTGCGTCGATGATCTATGCTTCATTAACTCGATGTACGGATCAAACTCGCGCCATGGTGGAGCTTTGCTTGAACTCCATACCGGTAGCGATACATTTGTTCGTCCCTCCATGGGTTCCTGGGTGACTTACGGTCTTGGTACCGAAAATCAGAATCTGCCTGGCTTCCTGACTATATGTCCAACTCTTAGCCATGGTGGAGTCAACAACTGGAGTTCGGCTTTCCTTCCCGCTTACACCCAAGGCACCCCGATTGGCAATGCCAGCATTGAAGCCGGAAATGCCAAGATTCCGTTCATACAAAACACCGAAACTCCAAGCGAAGCCCAAAAGATCGAAATCGAGATGCTTCAGCAACTGAGTAAAGCTCAGCTGTCTCACCTAGGTCCCGATCCCGCTTTGGAAGGCAGAATCAGCTCGTTTGAACTCGCATTCCGAATGCAACTGGCGGCGCCTGAGTTGCAAGAGATTACGGGTGAAACCAAAGCGACCCGAGACCTTTATGGCCTCGATGACCCTAAGACCAAGAACTTCGCCCATCAGTGCTTGCTTGCCAGACGATTCTCCGAAAAAGGGGTTCGGTTCGTACAGGTAACTCACTCCTATAAGTGGGATCAGCACGGCGAACTCCGAAAAGACCACGCCAGCAACGCAGCTGAAGTCGACAAACCGATTGCTGGTTTGCTTAAAGATCTCAAGGCACGCGGAATGTTGAAGGACACGCTAGTCATCATCAGCGGTGAGTTCGGACGAACTCCGGTTGCCCAGGGCGACGACGGTCGAGACCATAACCCTCACGGCTTTACCACCATCCTCGCCGGTGGCGGAGTAAAGGCGGGAATCAAGTATGGTGCCACCGACGACTACGGATTCTTCTCGGTTAAAGACAAGGTACACGTCCATGACCTACACGCCACGATGCTGCACTTGCTCGGCATCGATCATACAAAACTCACATACTTCCACAGTGGTCGAAATTATCGGCTGACGGACGTCCACGGTGAGATCGTTAAAGGAATCATCGCATAGTTTAAGCCCCCCGGAACGATTCCGGGGTAATTGAACTCCAATTGCAACCTCCGATTTCGTCTTTGGTTGGGCGTTTTGAAGAACCGCCTACAGCAGCAGTCCCTCAAAAGCTAGACGCAAAAAAGTACCGGTTAAGTTCTGGCGCTTACAAATTTCTTACAGGCATTCTTAGGCGAGCTTCCACGCGGGCAGGGCTAAGGAACGACAGGCTTCAAGTTAAACGAAAATACCTTTCGTTCACCAAGAGTTGCCAAAGCCTCGGTCCAATAGATGGTCCTTTCAATGGTTCTTTTTTTCTGAGAAACGCAAAAAATTGCGCAATAGGCATCTCCACCGTCGCCGCCAGAGATCTTGAAGTAAATGTTGCCTGCGTTATCAATCCATCTTGGTGGAGAGTCAGAATTCATGTCAACGCCAAACAGACCAAACAACGCTTTCGACGGAAATTCGATCTTGTTTCGCCCCACCGTAATGACAATGCTTGCCAAAAGTCTATATCGACTATCGTCAGCTTCGTCAGAAAACTTCGACCATTGATGCCCCCAAAAGATCTGACCGTCTATTCGAGCCATCTTGCGCCTCGACTCATCAGCTGGCGTAAGGACATGCTTACC
>JAYVHY010000049.1:0-12320 GCA_043770615.1 Armatimonadota bacterium
ATTCGACACATGTTTGGGGTTGAAACCTGCATGCGATGGTACGCCAAGAAACTTGGTAAGGATGCTGAGCTTTGGGGAATGGTTGGACTTCTGCACGACTTCGACTATGAGGCACATCCAACCGAGCACCCAATGTGGGGAATTGAGCTATTGAAAGGCACATCGTACTCGGAAGAAGTCACAAGAGCAATTGCCGCTCACTGTCCAGAGCGAACTGGAATCGAGCCTGAATCAATGATGGAGCGATATTTGTTTGCTTGCGATGAGTTAAGCGGGCTCATCTCTGCAGTTGCCTATGTTCGTCCAAGTAAGTCCATTCATGATGTTGAGGTAAAGAGCGTGCTGAAGAAGCTAAAGGAGGTTTCGTTTGCCGCCGGCGTCAATCGAGAAGATGTGGCTAAGGGAATCGAGTTGATTGGTCTTGATCGAGACGAGCACATTGCCAATATGATTACGGCGATGAGGGCCAATGCGGTCGAATTAGGGCTGCAGGGCATTGAGTCCTAAACGGTAACATCCAGGTGATGGCGAAACCAAGACCGAATACCCCGTTCCCTTGGATTGTTTTCCTGTTACTGGTCGTGTCCTTAGTTGTGTTCTGGATTTTGCCGAATCAACGACCACCCAGCAACATTTATCTTAACTATCATCCTGCCACCAAGAACCCAGGCAACAATGCGCCCTGAGGTACCTTTATAGCGTGCTGACAACCCTCTTCATCGCCACTAGTTTAGACGGATACATTGCTGGTCCCGATGATGATGTTTCATGGCTGTTTACCGATGCCGACTACGGGTTTGACGAATTTTATAACACGGTAGACACATTAATCATGGGTCGAGGAACCTATAGCGTTCTTCAAAGAATGGGAAGATGGCCGTACCATGACAAACGAACGATGGTTGTCACCCGAAGTGAAAAGCTTGAGATCACCACACCGAACACGGCTTACTTCAATGGCTCACTTCCCTCTCTTGAAGAACTCTTAAATGAACAGGGAGTCAAGCGATCTTGGCTAGTTGGTGGGGGCGAACTCGTTGCCAGCTACCTCAATGAACACTTGGTTGAAGAAGTTGTAGTATCAGTTCACCCAGTTCTTTTGGGCAAAGGGGTTCCCCTTTTTCCAACGAGTATTCCAAGCACCAGGTTAGAGCTTTTGGCGGCTGAGTCTTACGACAGCGGACTGGTTCAACTCAAATACAAGATTAAGGCACCTTAAGAATTTAACATTCTGGCGAGTTTGTCCTTTTGATAGGCACATACGGCACCGACTCGCATCATGGATTGATTCGCTTCGTCAACTGAACTCATGCCACACACTTTGATTCCTGCTGGGACAAGGACCCTTGTTAGGGTTGTTCCCGTGAAGGTACGGCCCTCGAAATAGTGGTCTAAGAAACAGATATTAATCTTGGACAATTCGACTTCGATGTCGGTGGTGGTTGCGAGAGGATTAATTCCGGCTAGGATTCCTTTTTCGACGCTGGCAACGCCAGCGAACCCGACGACAGAGTGGCCCTTCTCTTCGAGCCAGTGCATCAGTCGGCAGGCGAACGAGAGTTTGTCCTCGATGACGAGGATGGTTTGGGGAGTGGCGAGGGAAAGGATTTCCATGAGCGCATGGCAGAGATTAAGTTGCCGAATCACCCCCCTCGTCACGCGAATCGAGCAATTCAAGCGAGTCATCGGCGATCGATTCGCGTGCCACTCCCCCTTCTAGGGGAGATCTTAGCTTGAGAGCCCATCGAATTTTCTTACACATGCTTTCTCGGAAGGAGAACTCTTCTATTTTTTCGTTTCTTACTTCTTTCGCTTCTTCGATGACCTCTTGTTGGGCTCTAGGGATGTCGCAGTTGACAAGTCCATGTCATCATCGGTCGAAAGATCAAGAGTCCCTCGAATCACGATTGCGTGTGGAACTGGGCGCGATGGATGATCTTTGTTTGAGTGACCGGTAGCCTTGATTTTGTCATTGAATACTAAGGAGGTCGAGAATCCTGAGTCAATTAGGACGGCTTCTTCGATTCCGGCAGCCGCAATTGCCACAGCTAATTTGGCAGACGATACAGAATCTGTCGCAGTACCGGCGACAAACTCGCCTTCGGCGGTTATTCCAATGAATGCCCTTCGTCGAGCGTCCTGGATATCTTTTGCGGCGTAATAGCTTTGCTCATCGGCTGGGCGAGCTTCACCTTCATGTACCAGCCAAACGCCGCCCATGAAGCAATCCGTATAGTCCTTCATGAAGAATTGATACTGTTCCTCCTTATTCATCTGAGTTGGAATATATGGCAGTAAAGCAAATTCGTTTTCGCTCCAAATGACGAGCGGACGATTGTTAATCTTCACCCATCGCTCCGAGGCAGTATCCGGAGTCATTTGGGACATTTCGGCAGTTTTTACGGGTCCAACCATGGCGTTATCGGCAGAATCAATCGCCGCCATTGCAAAGAATCCACCATTGATTCCGGCAACGCCCTTTTCTTCTTGAACAAAGTCTTTGACTGGCTGACGACCAGTTTTGCTCATGACAGTGCTCGGATGACCCCCAATAACCATTTTCAGAGGAATGCCTGCATACGTTCCGGCTTCGTAGCGAACGGTCGTATCCTTCTTCCATTCTTTTCGGGTTACTTGGGCTGGCGCACCAAGCAGGGCATATTCCGAATCCCTAATGGCATCTTTGTACTTTGTGTGAACATAGCGGCCCACGGCAAAGATGTTTGGAGACTCCTCAGCTGGCGTGTTGATGATCGTAAACGCCATTTTGTAGCCTGCCTCCTGGGCCAAAATTTGGGTGTCCTCGCCATTACTTCCGTTGGGATATGCGAGGTAATCGATCTTAACGCCGAGATTCTTCTCTAAGTCAGTTTTGGAAATTGTGAGTTCATCGCGCTGAGTATTGAGATCTCGATCCTTGAGATCTTCAAAGTGATTGATGGTGTGACCGCCGACCGTAAACAATGGATCTTTTACTAAGAGACTGAGCGTTTCATAGCTCATCTTCGCTCGACCTTCAGTCTTTCCGACAAATCCCGTGTGGACGAACATTGAAACTGGATATTGATGCTTTTGGATAACTGGCCAAGCCAGGTCATAAAAACTCTGATAATTGTCATCAAAAGTGAGAACGATCGACTTTTCAGGAATGACCTTACCGGTAGTCAGATGATCGTAGAGATCGTCAAGCGAGATCACGGTTCGACCATCCAACTCAAGAAAGTCCATCATTTCGGTGAACTCTTTCAATGAGCAGTCATACCAAAGACTCTTACGATCTCGTTCCAGAACTAAGTCATGAAACATAAGAATCGGAACTCGATTGCCTTGAGCCTCGAAGCATATGTCTTTGAGGGCTGGTTCGGGGCCACGAAAATTGCTCACTTGTGGCTCGGAGTTTGAATCGCTACCGGACAGAGCATTGCCACCGGCATCATCTTTGTTGCATCCCATCAATAGTCCTGCGGCGAAGATAAGGGGCACCAAGAAGGCAAATAATTTCATCCGTGTTACTCAATAACATTTTAGCTTTTGCGTAGAGTTCCGAATGGTACGCTTATTTGAATGTTCGTCACTTTTGAGGGTCCGGAAGGAGCAGGAAAAAGTACTGCGCTCAAAACCGTGGCAGCAAATCTAACTGAACTTGGTCATTCGGTCGTCACAACTCGTGAACCAGGATCTGGCAAACTTGGGGCTAGAATCCGGCAAATACTGCTGGAAGAAGACGCCGTTTCGGCAGAGACTGAACTCTTGCTCTTCTTGGCCGATCGAGCAAATCACATGGAGACCATTGTGGCACCAGCCCTATCTGCCGGTCAAATTGTATTGTGTGATCGACACGCAGATTCGACAATTGTTTACCAAGGATACGGTCGTGGGCTCAACCTCGACTTTCTGAGAGCAGGAAATCGATTTGCAACCAAAGGACTAATTCCAGATTTGACTCTGCTTTTTGATCTTGATCCCGAAATTGGCCTGGCGAGATTAGTCGAAAGACTAGGAGATGCAAATCGATTAGATCGTGAGCCGCTCGAATTTCACCGGAAAGTACGGCAGGGATTTCTCGATATTGCTCAACTTGAGCCACAGCGGTTTGTCGTTCTCGATGCGAAAAAACGAAGCAAACTCCTTGCCGATGATGCCTTAAACGCGATCTTACAGCGTCAAACAATGCATACTTCTACCAACACCAGATGAAACTGGATCACAAAGGATTTACGATAATGATCGGTGCCCTCCTCTTTTTGGTTGTAGGTTGCAAGCAAAAAACCGGATTGGAAGTGCTTTCGAACAGTATGGCTTCGATGAAGGCCATGAAATCGCAATATGTGATGCAGGAAAAGGGACAACCAGACATCGTTGTTGACTTTCTCTTTTCAAAACCAAATCGAATTCTCGCTACATCTTCCAGATTCATTGTTGGTTGCAACGAAATTGATGGTCATTTCGAATCCGACTTAAACGAAAAGACGTATGATTTGATCCCTTGGGAAGGAAGAGTTTATCCAGGAACAGCTAAATTAGTTTCGCCCGAAGTGGTGGCGGGTGGGCCCGTGAGTTCTATTTCGCCAAACAAGGTTTCTGGAGACGTTCCTTGGAAATTGGAACGTAAGACAGGTTCAATTGAACGATATACCAAAACGGTTCAGTCACTTCAGGGTCCGCAAACCTATAAGCTAGAGGTTGATAGCAATGGAAAGCCCGTCAAATACGAAATGCCATCCGGTCTAATTTTTGTCACAAATTCATTTGAATTGGTTGACGAGTTACCGGTAACTCAGTTTAGAGTGGAGCCGCAGCCTGGCTTTGTTTCGAACCGAATCGTTCCGGATGTAATGCAACTCCAATCCGGTCGCAAGTTCACGTGGTCACAATTTAAATCTGCCCCTGATGTTCGATCGTTTAGCCTCGGCGGCAATACTCTGTTTGCCCTTGTTGATCCAAGTGAAGTCTCGTCGGCTAATTCAAGGACTTGGTTAAATATTCCCAACAGCAAATTTAAGAAAGTAACGATTTCAATAGGAAATGCCACCTCAGGATTTTATGATCCTAATGGTGCTGAAGTCCGAAAACTTTCAACTTCAACCCCAACCTTCGTCATGGTTGACAAAAACGCGAACATTTTGGGATTGTGGTTAGGATTCGATCCTTTAGGGATGAAGGACTTTGAAGCCGATCTTATTCGATCGCTTGGCTAGCGATCAAAAAACTTGTTGGACTTATCATTTTCATCCGTTGGCTTCTTGGGTGTAACGGTGGTCGGTTTGTTAACATCCTCTTTCTTCTTTTTGATGATGTGTACTTCTTTGTCCAGCCATGTTGGTCTTTTTCGATCCAAGAACTTGCTGGTCTGACTCCGATTTTTCTTACGACTACGAACCATTGCTTCTCGAATCTCTCTGTACATCTTGGTTCTGGCCTGTACGCCCTTTACAATCCCAAATTTTTCTTCTTTGGTACAGTTGCTAACGCCCCTTAAATAGACGCGCTTGACTCTCGATTTCTTCTTTCGAACTTCATTCGTAATGGCAACTTCAACGCCGTAGCGTAGTTCGCCAAGGTATGGGATTGCCTCAAAAAGTTCTCTTTTTATTGCTCTCTGTCCGCTCAGCCATGGAGTTACTGCCATCGCCGCATTACTTCGAATCTTTCCACCACGAAAAATTCCCACGCACATATCACATTCGTCATTAAGGAGCGGCATGGTTATTTGGTCTATGTGTTCAGATCTTAAGCCCGCTAAATCAGCATCAACAAAGGCGACAATTTGAGCATGAGTTGCTGAGACTCCAGCGACCATTGCTCCACCCTTTCCAACATTTTTTACGAGATCAATAACTTGGACGCCAGGTACCTTTCGAGCCTCCTCGGAAGTATTGTCAGTACTGGCATCGTTCACCACAATGATTTCATGGATGTGTGAAGCACCTTTTATTGCCCGAAGTACAGTTGCAATGCGTTCGGCTTCATTAAATGCGGGAACGATGATCGTTACTTTCTTCATCGGACTTGCTTTAAGTTTGACATTAAGTGATTCATTTTGGCGACTTGGATGGTCTTAGGCTCTTTCCTTCGAGTCGCTCTCGTACTTTCAACTCTACCCGCCATGCAGTGTGGTTCCACCAAGTTCCTGTCTTAGCTACTACGTTTCCTGAAGCCATCAAGATGCGTAAATTTGTTCTTTCGCGATTGGGTTTCCATCGACGCTTATAGGGTTCATCTCCTCTCATAAAGTCAAATGTGTCGCACCCTTGGTCAATTGCTCGCTCAATCATCTTCGAAACAAGGATTGTTCCTGGCGACAAAGAAGATGCATCCGGATCCATACCTGCTTGGTAGAAATAGCAAGTTGACCTGTGTTGCATGGCATACACAATTCCAACTGGCTTCCCTTCACTTACGAGCCTATTCATCAAAATCGTTCCATCTGCAATTGCGTGTCTTAGCCAGTTTCGTTGAAACCTTTCACCCTTTCCAAAGAATGCACCCGGCAAACCGCGTGACTTCCAGCGAGCCTTGTGAAGATCGAAAAATTGGTCAGCAAATTCTTCAATTGAATCAGTAGTTGCCCATTCTACTGAAGCCCCTTTTTCCTTCAAAGCCTTCCCTTCCAGTCGGCGAACATCGTATCGAAGGCTTTTGCTGAGTCCGGCAACATAGGCTTCAAAGCTAGAAGGAAGGTCGAGCACAAGGCACTTCGCTTGATCAATCTGATCAAACTGTTGAGATTGGTAGGCAAACGGATGATCGCTCGGAACTTGATGAAGATCAACTAAGTGCGTTTTTGACAAAGTTGAAAGTGCTTCGTTCATCGCACCCAAGATTGAATCGCTCGAGTTGATCATCAACGGAGCCAGATAGTCGCTCGGTCCCACACCTAAGGGTCGAATGGCTCGCCAAGGAGAAGTAACCTTTGTCATCGGAAAAATACCGACTAAATCAGCCCCTTCTCTAACAACGACTGTACGAATTGAGGCGATTCGGCCAAAGTGGGTTGACCAGGCTTTGAGCCAAAGGCGCGATTGAAAAGGGGTACCGAACGGCGAATTAGAGAGTAATTGATCCCATTCGTCAGCAAGGGTATCGAAAATCATGCCGCCTTTCACGATTTCGATTGTAGGCATCAACCAAAGTATATCGGACTGGGATCATTCCTACCCTGGAACGATATCACTATTGACACTTACTTTTGATTGTGCAACTCTAAGTTCAGTTTGTGCTTCGTCGCCCATTCTAACAACGAAACATCCACGTATCGCCTCACCAATTCATCCCCTTTTCCTGGGGCAATTCCGATCCTTCTCGATTGTTGGATTACCGGGACATGGCCGGTCTTGACAATTCTCAACAGAGATTGGTGGTCGAAAAGATCGAGCATATTGTGCTCGGAATTGATTCCAAGTGACTTCGTCATTCGCCCTGGACCTGCCATTAGTTCAACCTCTTTAGTAATGTTCGGTCGATTTTCCCAAATGTCTTCCAATCCAGAAACAGGCTTGGCGGCTCGAATGAGTACCGCTCCTGCTCGCCCGAGTCGATCTGCGACAACATTTACCATCCAGTGATTGCCGTAAGTGAAATACACGTATGAAGTTCCTGGCTCACCATACATTGCCATGTTCTTCATTCGCTCCTTTTTGTAGGCATGGCAACCAGGATCATCCCAAGTGTAAGCCTCAGTTTCGACGATCTGAGCCGAAAAATCGCCTTTGACCAAGAGGCAACCGATCAGCGCTTGGGCTGCCAATTCGACATCAGATCGGAGGAGTTCTCGCAGAATTACCACCTGAATAATCTTACTAGCTAGCACCATTGCCATTTTGTAATTTGCCTGGTATTGATGCAAGGCGACAATGTTTGGACGGAGGGAAAAAGCACCCCAAGAGGTTAATATGGGAATCAAAAAAGTAGGAATGATCGCAGCAGTAGGGCTAATCGTTGCATCAAGCTTTGCTGGCTATCATGCCCGTGCAGCAATCCACCCAAGTGTCACTGAGCATTTAGATAATGCTCGAATCCAAGCACAGCTTGGCAAGTCTAACGAGGCAGCCAGCTACGCTCAAGCAATGTTAATGGGCGGAAACATTACTGTTTCCGTTGACTACGGGAACACCCCGATCAAACAGATGGCTTCATGCGATATTGCCGTGAAAGGTGCGTTTGAGATGTGGGAAACAGCATTGAACGGTGATGTTAAGTTTGTAAAAGTTGCTTATGGCGAAAAAGCCGATGTCAAGATCAAGTTTGACCAGAATGTTAAACTGAACAACCAAATTGTCAGCGGATATATCAACTGGAGTCGTACTGTCGAAGAGACGTTCGATGGTCCGGTTCCTCACTTCAAAGCTGACGTTTTTCTGAGAACAACCGATCCTAACGGTACGCAGCTACAGGCTAAAGCGATGAAACATACATGCGGTCATGAGTTTGGTCACATGTTCGGACTTGATGATGTGAAAGAAGTTGGAATGTTAATGGGACCGATCAACCTTAAGTGTCCAGTTGCGGCTCCGAATGAGTCTGAAATTGAGACCGTTAAGGCAATCCGTACCGAATGTCAAAGCCTGGTAACCGCCGCCAAACATGGTGGGACTAGCGGTCAAAACTTCCAACGTCAATGTTCTCACAATCATCAACACTAAATTTAACTCGACCCATAACCCTCAGCCCAAAACGAGCCCCCTCCCCCAGGGGGCTTCGTACCGTTAGTGGTTCTGGAATTGCTCAGTATAGAGCCGATAATAGGCACCTTTTTGATCTAGCAGATCCTGGTGCCTGCCCGATTCGATGACCTTTCCATCGCCCACCACTAGAATTTGGTCAGCATTGAGAATGGTGCTTAGTCTGTGGGCAATTGCAAAGGTAGTCCTTCCCTTCATTAGGTTATTGAGAGATGTCTGAATCAGCCGCTCCGAGTGCGTATCGAGTGCTGACGTAGCCTCGTCCAGAATCAAAATCTTTGGATTCTTGAGGATAGCTCGGGCGATTGCAATTCGCTGCTTTTCGCCACCGCTTAGCTTGTAACCACGTTCGCCGACGATGGTATCGTACATTTCCGGAAGTCCGGCGATGTGGTCATGAATCGCGGCGGCTTTGCATGCCTCGATCAGTTCGTCATCAGTAGCGTCCGGTTTGGCAATTCGAAGATTTTCTTTGATTGATGAATGAACGAGATACGTTTCCTGAGTGACAGCACCAACGATTTCTCCCAAGTTAGCCAACTTGATTGCCTTAACATCGGTGCCGTCTATGGAGACTGATCCTTCGTCAACATCATAGAGTCGAGGAATCATGTAGGTCAAGGTTGTTTTTCCGGCTCCGCTCGCCCCAACAAGTGCCACCAACTCTCCGGGCTTTGCCACAAATGAAACTCCCTTTAGAGCCCACTCCTCGCCTTCTTGATCATATTTGAAGCCAACATCGGTGAACTTGACTTCGCCCATCATGGTTGACTTGTCGAGAGCAATGGCGCCTGGGCTTTCTTTGATATCGTGCTCAACGTCCATGTATTCGAAAACTCGCTCAAACAAAGCAAATGAGCTCATTATCTCAACCTGAGTTGCAAAGAGACCGGTTAACGGGAAGAACATTCTGGTCTGTAGAAAAGTAAAGGCGATGAGGGTGCCTACCGTTAGGTGAGTATCTCCTCCGTGAATGAGATACCCGGCGAGCCAATAGATCAGGGCTGGAATAACTTGAGTGATCAGCCTGAACAGACCAAAGAAAATGTATTGCAGGACAGAAGATTTGATTTGCCATTTGGCGAGGCTCTCGTTCTCAACATCAAAGTTGTGGGCAATTTGGTCGGCTCGACCGATTGTCTTTGCAAGCAAAGCACCGGAAACCGACAGATTTTCTTGCATCAAGGAGTTAATTTCAGATGTTTGTTCCTGAACTCCCTTTCGTATCTCCTTTGCGTAATCGCCAACTTTTTGACCAACAATCGTGAAGAACGGAATGAGGGTGATCGCTAGCAGCGTCAGCCGCCAGTCAATGATGAACATTGTGATGAGCGCGGAAATGACAATCGCGATGTTCGAAAGCGCGTCAACAAACGTATTGCTGACGACGTTTTGGACTCCGCCAATGTCGGAAATCAATCGCGTTTGGATATCGCCTGTCTTGGTTTGGGTGAAGAACCTGAGGGACATGCCTTGAAGGTGAGTGAACAACGTGCGACGCATTTCGCACATGATTCGTTGCCCGATAACCACACTTTGGTAGCCATAGAGCAGGGTTGCACCCGCTGCGGCAAGGGTTATCAAAATTGTCGCCGTTGAATAAATGCTCGTGACCCGAAAATTGTTCTTAAACAAGCCATCATCAATAATGATCCGCAGGAGCAATGGCGGTATCAGACCAAGGATGACGGCCACTAAAACAGTGCCCGTCATGCTGATAACAGCGGCTTTGTGCGGTCCAAAGAGTCCAATGACTCTTTTCACGATGGCGCGATTGATTGACTTTTTTTCTGGAGCTGTCATGGGACGGTATTCCTATGTCAACTTGTCCCTCGGTGGTCAACAAATTGCGGAAGGTCACTTTAGTTTGGCATCATTCGGTCGGATTCGGGTAGCTCTGTTTGTTTAGCCTCGGGAAAGTCGGATCAGGTTTCGAGAACGTAGAAGTGGTCTCAATTTGATCCTTGGATTCCCGAGGCAGCGAGTTATTGGGCTTACCTTGCCTACCGATTCTTCTGAAGCTCCAGGATCTTTGACACCAAGTAACTCACTGGCCATATCCTTTTCAACGAAGCAGGCTTCGAAGTCCAAAAGCTATCGCAGGCGATCGCACTCCCAAAGGGCTTCGCCCTCAAGACAAGACCCAACCGCTAGAGTGGCTCACGCAGTCCTTCCTTTTTGCACCCCCTCATTCTTATTTTCGCTAGAGCTCAATAATCCAGCTCCCCCAAGGGAGCAGCGTGGCTAATGCTTACCTCGCTAGGCATCGGCTGTAGGTCTTTTCTTTCCTTACTTAACTTGGACTCCGAGACAGCGAGCCATGGGGTTGCCCCGCCAGCAAAGTGACTAACCAACCGATTTCACAGGTAACTCTCAGCTTCGCAGCGGTCGTTACCTGTGCCACAAATTAGCTCCGTTGGAATCTGAACTATTTGTCGTAGAATCGCCAAGTTGCCTTGAAATCTGGGCTTAACTTCGCGCCACTAAGGTTCGCCCTCAGGATTTCGATTGGCATTTCATTCTCCAGAAGGAATCGGTCATGAAATTCCTTTTCGCTCATCTTGCCTCCCTCAACAAGTTCCTTTCTCAGTGCCCTCACTTGCAAAGCTCCTAACATATACGCGGCTTGATAAAGCGGAGGATATCCGCCTCCGAATGATCGACGGACTTCTCCTTCGGCAGTTGATCGCTCGTGACCGACTCGATCGACGAGGAAATCGATGCATTCCTTGGGCGTCATTTGTCCCATGTGAAACTTAAGCGAGAATACGATTCGTGCGCACCGGTGCATTCTCCAGAAAAGGGCTCCGACTCGATCCTCCGGTGTTGCAGTGAAGCCTCGATCCCAAAGAATCATTTCCCAATAAAGCGCCCAGCCTTCAACCCAAAATGGTGTTCCAAAGAGCTGACGGTACGGTCGACTACGCGAGTTGATGAACTGCTGCATGTGGTGACCAGGAATGAGTTCATGGAAGACCGTAGCTCGGGCAAAGTGGCGGTTATTGCCCCTCATGCTCATCATCTTGGTGTCGTGATCCATTGTGTTGGTTGGGAAGCTGACCATGATGGTTTCACCACCTAGGAAGAACGGGCTGACTTTTTGTTGCTCGGGTGACATCATGATCATTCGCCAGGTTTCTTCGGCAAGTGGCGGAACCGTCATGAGATCGTTCTTCTTCATGTAGTCGATTGCCTCGAGGGCGAGCTCACGAATGAGTTCAGGCTGCTTACCGGGCTCAACGTGGTCATTTTTGACTTTCTCAAGTGCTTTCTTCCAGTCATCGCCAAAGCCCATTTCGTGTGATGCCTTCTTCATTTCGGCATCGCACCAAGCAAACTCCTTCTCAGCAATGGCGAGTAGCTCTTCCGGAGTGTAATTGATCAATTCGGCTTCGAGTTCGTCTTTCAAGCCTTGAACTCCGATTGGAGAGCCAACAATTGTGTCCTTGTCTCCTTCCTTGATGCCAACTAGTTTTTCCCTAACGAAAGCGATGTACGCCTCTAAGTCCTTGTGGACCTCATCGTACGGTTTTTGGACCCACCAGGAGAACATAGGGTCGTATCCGTTGTAGAAGCGAAACCATTCTTCAAACTTTCTTTTTTGATCGTCAAGTATATTTGCGCCGCGAAAGGCGATCG
>JAYVHY010000050.1:0-2402 GCA_043770615.1 Armatimonadota bacterium
GATTGCTCCTAGCATTCCGTAGAGAAACAGCGGTTTGCCACCGACTTTATCAGCAAGGGGACCATGGAAAAGTTTGCCCAACGCATAGAGGAAGGTGCCCATTGAAGCAATGAACCCAAGCTTGGCCTTGTCCAGGCTAGGAAATGCCTCTAATAGTAGAGGCTTGGCAACGCTAAAACTTGAGCGGCACAAATAGAAGCCTGAGTAACCGACCGCCAGCAATAAGAGGATTAACCACAAAGGACGTGCTTTCAATGGCACATTTTCCTGTGGTGATATTAAATCAAGATTAACGACTGCAGTTTTGTTAAACTTTCTTTGCTACCAGAGCGACCAGGCACCCTGGGTAAGTACATAGATCCCCAAAGCCAGATTGGTCACCGCGTGGGCAACGAAACAAGCAAAGACGCTTTTCGTCTTCCAGACAAGGGCGGTCATCGCACTGGCAAAAATCAGTGCGGGAAGCCATTCAGGATGAGATAGAGCAAAAACGCCGCAACACAATGCAGCCCCGGTCATCGTGAACGAGCCAATATTCAAGGACTTGAAATCCGTTTGGGAAGCGTAACGCAATCCAAATGACCTCCAAAAAAGCTCCTCCATGAACGGAACCAACAGTGCCAGACCAAAGAAGCGAACAGCAATAAAAGCGGTTCGCAAACTGGCATCGGGAATCTTTTCAAATGGATTGTAAGCGGTTCGATCACCGATGTGCGGATATTTCAGATACTTCTCAATTCCAATCCAAACAACAAACAAGACCAAGCCAGCTATGACCGCCAAAGGAATCTGTTTCGCATCGAATTTGATGTCTTTCCACGTTGGTCTCGCCCAAATGAGGGCAGCAAGAACGATGGCAATCTTCGCGAAGTAGATGAAAACGTAATTTGCCGGAAACTGCCCTTCGGCGTAAGTTATGCCAAGGAATAGCCCCATCGGCACAACGTAGGGCAACAAATCAGACTTAGTTTTGGTCGTTTGATCCAAGTCCAAATTTTAGCACCATTAACCAGTAACGCATTTGTCACGCTTTTGTAACGCTCAACCCTTTGTCTTGTCACGCTGAACCCTGAAACTGAACTTCATGAACGCAAGATTCACAAACAAACTCGTCAAATCGTCTTTCCTCGTTGCCGCAGTTGCAGTCGCCCTCACTGGCTGCGGTGGCTCAGGAGTGGACACTAGCTCGGCAGCTACAAAGCTCGCTATTTCTTACACCCTTGAGATCGTTGAAGGTCCATCGGGAAGCGGTCTCGAGCTTCGCCATGTTAGTCCAAACGGAACAGCTGCCGGGGAATATTCTATTGGGAATATTGGGGTTTGCTTTACCTATAAAAATGGCGTTCGAACGGATAAGACACCAACAGATAAAGACTGCGGGATCAGTGCGGTTGCCGATGATGGATCAATAGAAGGTGAATATTGGAATGGAAGCGAGACTGTTCCTTTTTCTACTTCCGGAGGATCGTATCACGACGTAAGCTTGCCAGGAGGATATGTCAGGGGCTACAGTGCTGGCAGGGATGGTAGTGGATATGGAAATTATGTGTTTCAGGATTCAAACAACAGCTCGTCATCATTTAAGGAGAAAGCAAATGGACTTACACCTTACACGGTGGCGGGGGCAACAAGTGTCGGACTATCCAGAACAAGTCCGAATGGTACTGTAGTGGGTTCCGCAAAAGTCAGCGGAACGTGGGGACAGTACATGTTTGCTCCTGGCTCGACAGTCGGAGTAAAGATTCTTGAAGGGGACGCCGTCGACGGGATATATGCAATCAATGACCTTGGCACGGTCGCGGGAAGTAAAAAGGAGGGAAGCAATTACCTGGCATTCGTAAAGCTAAACGGTCAATTTATGACGCTTCCAAATCTTGGCACTAATTACTGTGCAGCTTATGGGTTGAATGCCGGAAACATTGCAGTTGGTTACTTGGGCAATTTGCAGGGTGGCAACTTCTTGGCATTTGGTTGGACCCAGTCAGACGGTCTCGTAGATCTAAATACGCGAATCCCTTCCACTCCAGGCTTCACCGCCAAAATCGCACATGGAGTTGACGATAAAGGACGAATAGTTGGAACTGGCCAGCTAAATGCCAAGCAAGTCGGCTTTATCATGACCCCGGTCAATCCGTAACTATTCGCTGAGGATCAAGAACAGTTGATCCGCCGAGGTGGACCTTTCCCACGAGGAGAGGTCCATTTTTTTTGTGAGTTCATCTAGGTTGGCCGATTCCATGATATGAATGTCAATTTTGTTGGCGTCTCGAAAAGCCAATGCGTTGGCAAGTAGGTCCTTTGCTTCATCAAAAAGCCCTTGCATCCAGCGAATTTCGGATTTACAGCCCACGGCCATAACTGCGATCCGAAATAGCTTAAATGTAATCGCTGGCGCCATTTCC
>JAYVHY010000051.1:0-2384 GCA_043770615.1 Armatimonadota bacterium
GAACCGCGGTTTGCTCCATAACGACCGACAGGAGATCATTCGCCATTCGCAGTTGAAGCGGTGGATCTATTGTCGATTGGAGTTTAAGAATTGGCACCGACAGGTGATGCGACCGGGGCATTATACGGAGCTATTTTTTCTCGATGAAGCGACTGCGCTAGCTGCCGGGCATCGGCCGTGCATGGAGTGCCAACGTGAGCGGGCGACGGTGTTTAAGCGTCTTTGGAATGAAGTGAACGAGCCAGTGCGGACTTTGGTTGAGATGGACGAGGTTTTGTATCAGGAAAGAACCGGAATCCGCCCCATTGCTCGGGTAGGCGACCTACCGAATGGAGCAATGGTGTCGGACGGAGACTCGGTTTTCCTCGTTCGAAATCACGAATTCCTGCGCTGGAACTTTGATGGTTATCACCCCGGCTCCACGAGGGATGACTTGACTCTGCTGACCCCGCAATCAATCCTCCGAGTAATTGCCGCCGGATTCCAGATCGAAGAGCCTTGAGGATTAATTAACCGCGTTACTCCATCAGGGGGAGTCGGTGAGCTTGCGAACCGGAGGGTGTAGACGGGCTCAAGTGCTTCGAGAAATCTGGTGTTGTCCACCCCTTTGGGAAACTTCGTTTCCTCTGTCGTGTGGAAAAAGCAATTCATATTATCTTTCGACCTTCAAACCTTAACCCTCCGATAATCCTGCCTTAACGTGCTTCTGGCACAATGACATCGAAATGGGCGAAATCAAAAGAATCTTGGGACTAGCTGGCGTAATTGCAGTTTTCTGTTCTGCCATTGCCCAACAGTCTCAGAAAGGGGATTCGGAGACGGTTGGGTTTGCACCACCACTGCCAAAATTCGTCACTCCGACAAACAGTATTCATACAAAAGGGCAAGTGGTCAATCTCAAGAGTGGCGGCAAAGTGACCCTCGAGTACTTGTTTCATCGCCATAAGGACGAATATGTTCAGTGGCATCCAAGTGGGCAACGGTCCGCTAGAAATCCTGACGACCACCTTCCCTTTTCAAATGCGGATTTTATTAAACTTGGTTGCGTCGTGAGTGTGACTGGACTACCCGATCAAGAGACTCAATTTTCTCTTGGCGTTAGTTCGGCGTCGGTACTTGGTTCAAATGGCGGTTCTTCAGAAAAAGGGCTCAGAAGAGTCTCCTTCATGTTGTCTAATCCAACCTCAAAGACTGGGTCTATAAGTGTTGGGGTTCCGTCCGGGAAGGTTCGAACCTGGTATTCAGGAAAACTCAATTCGAACTTCACTGAACCAAGTGGGGATCGAACTCTCATGTTTCATGTTCCCAAAGAACTTGCGGGCAAAGACCTCAGCTTCATTGCAACAGACGATGCTGGGGAAACCCACAATTGTCGTACTTACGAGCCACATAGAACGCAGCGTAACAGCGAGTCGAGAACGATAGTTCTCAGCCGAGTTCCAACGAAGATCAAGTCAATGGAAGTCCGCTGTCGCGACTTTGTATGGGTCACCTTTGACAATGTCCACTTGACTCGGAAAGTTTAATCTACCCTTTCTGGATATTCAACACTGACGAAAGTCAAATTGCCAAATTTCTAAAAATTCTTGTCACATATCGTCATTTACCGTGGTAAATTAACTATCGTTTACTCTGGTAAATCTAGTTAGGTAAATCAATGGCAATCAAGATAGGGAACCTTCAACTCAAGATCATGCGTGTGCTCTGGCTGCACGGCGAGGCAACCGCTCGCCAGATCACCGACGCGGTCAGCAAGATCGAACCCGTGGCGCATAGCACTATTCAGACTCTGCTGCGTAAGCTTGAGGTCAAGAAGGCAGTTGCGTACGAAGAGCGGGAGCGAACCTTCGTTTTCCGGCCATTGGTTTCTGAAAGCGAAGTTACGCAATCCGCAACGAAAGACCTTATTTCGAGGGTCTTTCACGGTTCTCTTAGTGGGCTGGTTGCCCATGTCCTTGAGAATGAAGACATTTCTGATGAGGAGATGACGAAGCTGAGAAGGCTAATTGATGAGAAATCTAGGGAGTCGAAATGAACGCGTCGTCAACCTTGGTAGTTTTCCTTCAGACGTCGATTTGCCTTTCTGCGGCACTCGCCATTTGCGCGATTGCCCGAAAGTCTTCAAGCGTTCGTCTGTTGGTATCTCAGATTGCGATTGTTGTTTCCGCGCTCTTTATGATCGCCGGGTCTTGGCTGAATTTAAGTTACACCCCGATGGTTACGGTCAAAGTCCCGGAGTTTGTTGCCGTTGTGGTGCCAAGCCGGGATGCCGTCAAACCGGTTCAGCAGAATGCCCGGCCAGAAAAAGCTCAGACTCAAAAGCAGATTTCAACTTCGACGCAAATTCCTCCCTTTGTCAGTTCTGCACCTGCAATGTCATTCGA
>JAYVHY010000052.1:0-2383 GCA_043770615.1 Armatimonadota bacterium
GTCTCTTTTGAACTCAATAAGGGAGATTTGTTCGGTCTTATTGGTCCGAATGGCGCGGGCAAGACAACCTGCTTTAACATCATTACCGGTGTCTATCAACCCACTTCCGGACAGATCCTCTTCAACGGCAAGAACATCACTGGCACGCCATCTAACAAGATTGCCCAACTCGGCATTTGCCGCACCTTCCAAAATATTCGACTGTTCCAAAGCATGACTTCGCTCGAGAACGTGGTTGTTGGCGGATTCCTTCGCCACAAGTCCGTCCTGGGCTCGGCCCTCATGTACCTACCCGGTGCGATTAAGGAAACCGAGAAACTCAAGCTTCAGGCCATGGAGCTCCTTGAAATGGTAGACCTTGGCGACGTTGCCAACGTCCGCAGTCGCGACCTTCCCTACGGAAAGCAACGACGACTCGAAATTGCCCGAGCTCTTGCTACCCAGCCTCAACTGCTTCTACTCGATGAACCCGCCGCTGGTATGAACCCCCAAGAGAAGATGGAACTTCTGACCATGGTCAAAAAGATCCGCGATAACCTGGGCGTCACCGTCCTTTTGATCGAGCACGACATGAAGTTCGTCATGAACCTCTGCGAACGCATTTTCGTTTTGGATCACGGCGAAGAAATCGCCCAAGGACCACCTTCTGAGATCCGTAACGACCCGAAAGTTATTGCGGCGTATCTTGGCGAAGCGGTTTAGTTCTTACACCATTCTGTCAGGTAAAAGTACTGCATTTACAGCCCCGGCAATTTGACTTGCCGGTAATTCGTGTATGGTTAATGTTCAGGCAAACGTTTTTGCCTGTTTTATTTACCATGAAACTAACTACAGGAGCTTTCATTCTTGGGCTGACCACGCTTGGGTCAACCGCTTTCGCTGCCGGCGACTTTGCCGTCAACACCGATTCTTGGAACTATAACGGTTCCGTCACTCGCTTCGCAACCCTTTCCGATGCACAGAACAACGTCAATTCTACGGGATCTGGCACTTTGCAGAACCGTGACGGCGCCCTTTTCCAAGGCAAAAACGCCCCGACATCCTATATGGGTGCTGGATTCGAAAATACCAACATCCTCTTGACCGCTTGGTACTACACCATTGATACCAACAACGGTGCCTATAGCGGATGGGGAAATCCCAACAATACCAATGACAGCTTTGTCCAGTTGTACGACGACAATGCGAGCACGGTAACTTCCAGCAGCGCATTTTGGTCGGGCGGATTTACCACTCTTAACGTCAGCGTCGCTGGTGGCAATACCGACGCCAACGACTTCGGTCGAGTGTGGCCCACCAACAACTCTAACGGTCAAGGCGGTTCCTTCCTCAGCTACAACATCAACTACGCGGTAAGCGGACTAAACGCCTCGTTTGATCCGACCACCGGATGGATGCTCGACAATACCCACCGTGGCAACGTCTCTGGCACATTCGATGGTATTTTCCAGAACAATTCTGTCAGCAATCCGGCAAACAACGGGTTTTACCGATTTAACGTCAATATGTTCAACGGTGGTTCAACTTATGGCGAGGATAACCTGGCAAACCTCAACGGTGCTTTTAACTCACCATTCTTTGCTGCGCCAGTACCTGAGCCTGCTTCCTTTGCCGTCCTCGGCCTTGGAGCTTTGGCCCTCATCCGACGACGACGATCAATCAAAAGCTCGTAATCACCAACTGTTGTTCAGCCAGCCGACTCTCGGTTGGCTGAACAAGTACAAACTTCAAAACAAAACAGGCACCTTTACCAAATTTGCCTGTTTATTTCGCTTGTACAACTACAGTAGACGTACATCTACTCATCATTGTTTCATGATTTGTGCACTTTTTCACATTTTTTTGCAATCACATATGATCAAGGAACCTACGACCCGCTGATTAAGAGTTCCGTTCACTTTAGTTCGACTCTCTGGCCAACCCAAGGTTTGGCTCCGATGATCTATTCCTCACATCCTGGCATACAAGGCATGGTGCAATGGTACTCATGATAGAATGACCGGGTCATGCCCGAAAACAAAGCACACATCTGCAAGGATATCGATCTCGTTAAATTGGAATGTCCAACTCGCCAAACATCTCGATATGCGGTTTACGAAGGGACAATTGAAACGTGCTCTCCGCCTCCCGGCTGGACGAGTCGTGGGGTCGAGATTTGGATAAAGCCGAATATTCACTCTCTTCAAGTAGAGATGGACTTTAAGATTTGGTCGGAAGATAAAACCGCTCCGGAGTTCAAGATTTATGATATCAAAATGCAGCTTCTTGACAGCACAGAATACACCCAGTTCACCGTCTCGGCCGCGTCATCAGTACCATCCGAAGCGGTGTATTGGTGTAAGTACCGAATTACGGTTAAGAAGTAGGAAGCGCATCGAATTTG
>JAYVHY010000053.1:0-2378 GCA_043770615.1 Armatimonadota bacterium
ACCGATATCGACTGCGCCGTGTGATACTTGAACCGCCTTTCCACTCTCCGTCACCTGGGTGCCCGGAACGAAAACCGTCGCTGACGTGTTCGGCGGAACAACAACCGTCATCGTCAACTTATTCCCTTCCAGCTTCCAAGAGCTCACGATCCGACCGTACATCGTGTCATGGTGTGCCTTAACCCACGTCAAATCGCCAACCACTGACGGCCTAATAAAGAAATTCTTAAAACCTGGCCCAGTAGGATCTGGCTGAATCCCCGCTAGTGCCTTGTAAAACCACTCGGAAACGGAACCAAACATCGGGTGATTGTGCGAGAACGTATTATCGCTAAACTCCCAGTGCTCCCAAATCGTGGTCGCCCCGTTCTCCAACATATGCCCCCAACCAGGAAACGTCTTATTGTTCACAATTCGATATGCAACATCGCTTCTTCCCGCATCAGAAAGAACCTGGAAAACATACTTCGTCCCAAAAATCCCCGTCGTGAGATGGTAGTCATGCGCCACGATGTCCTTGATCAGAACATCCACAGCCTTAGATTTGACCTCATCAGGAACGAGTCCAATTGCCAACGAAATCGCCTGAGAAGCCTGAGTTCCTTTGTCATATTTTCCTGTCTTCTTATCCAGAAACCGTTCATTGTATCGGGCTTTCGTAGCTTGAATTTCCTTAGCGTTGCTCGCCAAGTTCATGCCCGACTTAACCAAGTTCAAGTAGTAAAATGCCGTACCTGCCAACTCTGGAGATAGGTCTACAAGGGCTTCATGATCATTGAGCCCAGTCGATAAGAATCCATTGACCAACTTCGAACGCAAAAGAGAATTCCATAAACGTTGGCGCTCGCTTTGCGTGGCTTGCCAGTTCGTTTCTCCGTAATATTGTTCAAGATCACAAAGCAGAACTGGATAAGCAGAACCCCAAGCAACCGGACCACTCTGACCACCATGCCCAGCATCAGCAATTCCAACAAAGGGCGCCGTTTCCGTGAATCCGCCATTGGCTCGCTGAGCTTCGGCCATGAGATCAATCGTGTTCGCGTAAAACCGAGCCATGTCGAAGGTGAAAATCGCCATTTCACTGGCCGCAACTTGGTCGCCGCCATAACCAAACTTCTCCCGATGAGGGCAGTCCGACTGCACACTAAACAAGTTACTAAGCAGGGTCCACTCCACCATCGACTGAATCTTATTGAACATCGGGTTCGAACACTCAAAGGAGCCCACTTGTTCCACATCTGAGTTCATCCGTAACCCCTCAAACGAATCCAGTGTCGGCTTACCCGGATACCCCGTAACTTCAACATACCGAAATCCATGAAAGGTAAATCGAGGTTGAAACGTCTCGGTTCCTTGCCCCTTACAAACGTATTCATCGAGTTGAAAGGCCGTTTTTGGTTCACCCTTGCCAGAGTAGACATAATCCTTTCCTCCACCTTTTGCTTGACCAGTGACCGCAGTCATTCCGTTCAGCATTCCGTCTTTGTAAAGCAATTCGCCGGACCGCAGCCGCACCCGCGTACCTGCCGGACCTTTGACCTTCATCCGGGTAACTCCCGAAAAATTTTGACCAAAGTCAACAACGAAGACACCTGGCTTCGGCTCGCTGATTTGTACTGGTTTGAGCGTCTTAGATACTCTTATCGGTGGGGTGCGCTGAGTTGACATCACTGGAACAAACTCCGCCGCTACAACGACGGGTCGCTCCCATCCACTATCATCAAATCCGGGCGAGTCCCATCCCTTGACCTCTTTCCGAGCATCGTAGACCTCTCCTAAATAAACGCTGTTGCGAATGATCGGACCGTCACCGACCATCCAGCTCCTATCGCTCATCACCGTCTGTTTAGATCCATCCTTAAATCGAATGTCAAGTTGGGCAATAAGCCTTGGCTCCCCGATCGCCAAGTGCTGACGAATATTCAAATGCCCCCACATCTTGATTGGCAGCGGATTAAAGAATCCATTACCCAGCATCACTCCAAGCGCATTCTCACCTTGTTTCACTTGCTTGGTTACATCAAATGTTTGATAAGAAACCCGTTTTGCGAAGTCTGTCCAGCCCGGATCCAGCTCATGATCTCCAACTTTTACCCCATTCAATCTTGGCTCAAAATAGCCCAGTCCTGAAATCGACAAAACTGCGCTTGCGACTGGCTTTTCGACCATAAAAGACTTGCGAAACAACGGGGCCGGATCATCGTCAAATGGATCAACGGCAACTAAAGTCTGCTTGACGACACGCTGAATCCACTTCCCTTGCCAGTCCGTAGGTTCCAACAGCCCCATGGTCCACTTTCCGACCGAACTCCAACCTGTAGGAGAGCCTTTTTCATCCCATGTTCTAACCTTCCAAAAGCACTGCTGCCGAGATTTTA
>JAYVHY010000054.1:0-12187 GCA_043770615.1 Armatimonadota bacterium
GGGATCAACTACAATTGTTGCGGAAGCGGACAACAAAACGCAAACCTGAATGATGATTTGGTTCATTTTTATCCTCGCAACTCTCTACATAATGGCACTGGTCGGCGTTGCATTGTGCTTTGTCTATCCATTTCGCATCCCGATTTTTCTCAGTCCTGGGTTCTTGGGTACCGCCCAGGAGTCAACTGAGTTCGTTGATCCGTCCACGGGAAAGCTGCTTCGCGGTTGGTGGGTACCTATGGAAGACCCCAAAGTAGTGATGATTTGTTGTCACGGATTCATGATGAACCGAGCCGAACTCGCTCCTTTCGCGGCTCGATTTAAGGATTTGTCGATGGCATTTCTCTTCTTTGATTTTCCGGCCCACGGTAGTTCGCAGGGACGTCGTTCGGGTTTTGGGTTCCGCGAGCGAACTGCGGTGGTTGCGGCGGTTAATGAAGCCCGAAAAAAGTATCCTTTGGCGAAGGTCGTTTTAGTGGGTTCGAGTATGGGCGCGGTTGCGAGTTCGTTTGCAATGAGCGAGAATCCAGGATTGGCCGATGGCTTGATCCTCGATTCTTGTTACGACCGATTGCCGGAAGCCGTCAACGGGTGGTGGCTGTTCTTGGGTGGGAAAAGGCTTCGGTTCTTTCTTTATCCGGTGGTTTGGTTTGGTTGGCCGCTGTCTGGATTGAATCTTTTTTCGATTGTGGTTTCAAAAGCACTCGCCAAGGTGACGGTTCCGACCCTTGTGATTCATGGTACGGCTGATACTTTGGCTCCGATTGACCACGCAAGAGCTAATTTTGCAGCTCTTGCCGGACCGAAGACCTTGGTTGAGTTCGAGGGACGAAACCATTCCGAGGCACGCTGGGAAGAGCCGGAAAAGTATTTCGGTGCGATCGAAGAGTTCTTGGCTGAAGGGGAATACTTAGTAATGCCTTGAAATTGAGGAACCTCGCTGACTCAACACACGAGGTCAATACAGACAATTCTCCGAGGAGCGGAAGATATCCATTCACTTATCGGATAAAGTTTGTCCTGCAAGTAGACAAAAATTCGAATAATATAAATCGTTAATACTTACAAACCCTTGGCAAAGAGCTTCGGAATGCGACAAAAACTTCAAAGAACCATTTTCGGTCGGACTCTCCGAACTACTCAATGAGCCTTCTTATTCCCGCCCTGTTTTTCGCCTGCGCCAATTCTGGCGCGGGAATCCAAGAGGGAACCATGGTGATGGTTCCAAGTGGCGTTATCCTTTCTGGAATTGGTCAAAACGGGGCGTTCTTACCCCTAATCAAGACCGCAAATAAGGTCAAATCCCTGAGGCATTTTGAAAAATTCGAGGATGATATCTTGTGTTCCAAAGTCGGAGAGAATTCATTTATCTTTGTCAAGAAGTCTTACCCCAGTTATCAACAGCTACGCTTTCGAAAGCACGTGTTAGGATTCCTCACAAAAAATGGATTGAACAAGCCATTTGAGTATCAGAGTTTGGCTACCCCGGAATTCGAAAAGTTCTTGAACTCTGCACGGAGAAATAACCTTCAAATCGTTCCTCGAGCAACAACAAAGTTAGTTTTTAACTTGAAATTGAGGTCAACGGCTTTGGTTAATGGGGCTCCTTTGTCTTTTGATTTCTCACATGGGCAGAAATTGAGTAGTCAAGTTACTGATGAACTGCTGAGTTCTCCAGCCGATGTCCTGACCAGTCGACAGGATATTGAGGATCGGGCCCGAGGATTAGCTGATTTAGATAAGGTCGCGCAATATCAAATAATGGGTGAAGTGCCGGTTTCAAGTGAAGTCAACATGGTACGTTCTGCACTCGAACAATTTGGTGTCTATTATGAGCAGGAAAATGCAATTGTCGATTCACAAGTTGAACGTATCTTAGGTGATGCAAGTTGGAACGATATTAAGACCCGCAGATCTGTGAAGAACATGGAAGAGTTAAAGTCAAAACTGCCTGATGCCTATAGAATCATTTTTAGTATTCGCAAAGATGACCTAGCCATGGTCGATAAGGTTGCTACTAACGAGGAAACAGCCGCCCTAGAAAGAGCACCCCTTTCTCACCAATTTACGGTCACAATCGTTGGAATGGCGAATGGAAAGCAGTTCAAACTTAAGCTGCCGATTTAACTGCCACAGGACTGTGGGTTTCAAGTCCATCATAGGGTCAGGCTTCAAAATCGACGAAAAGCACCAAATGGCGCACTACCTGTCATTACCCGGTTGAATGGTCGGCGGCCACGGTACTTTGCCAATACCTGTTAAAGCCGTGAAATTTGGTTTGATCAACAGGAGTCATAATAAGTGTGCGACCAATGTTGTTCGCATTTGGAAGAACAACAATGCGTGAATTTCAGCCATGGCAGCTTAGGGAATTAGATTTGCTCGGGCAACTCAATCCTGGTCGACTCGAAGAGCTACTCCAAGCCCTTTGGAATCGATATCCACATCTCTACGAAGAACTCGCGATTCGCGCGGTTGGCGACGGAACTCTTACCCTTGAAGATGCGTCGGCGCAGCTTCACTTGAAGCCAGAGGTTTTGCAAGAAAAACTTGAGCATTTTCAAAACACTGGTGATCATCGAATTGATATGATTGGTGGCGTTGCTCGGTTGGTTTCTAGTCAGGTCGCGGTGTGGGAAGTGTATCGTGACTTCGAAAAGTCGGGCAACTTAGACCATCTGATGTCGAACTTTCCGGGAATCGCCATTAGTGAGCTAAAAGCCGCTTTACGTTATGCGGAGGCTCATTTGGACGAAATTCGGTTGTCAATTGATCAGTATGAGTCCGCCTACCGGAACCGCTTCGTGGTTTAGGCTGTAAACTTCTTTACAAATATGTATCCAACCATTTTCCAGGTGGGGAGTTTTAAGTTGGCGAGTTTTGGAGTCGCGATGGTTCTCGCCCTCCTTGCCGGTTTACTCATGGCTCGAAAGCGGGCTCCGTCACGCGGAATCACCCCCGACCAAATCACCGATGTCTCGTTTTGGTTAATTATTGGTGGGATTCTCGGAGCCAGACTTTTCTTTATTGGACGAGAATACAAATATTACTTCTCTCACCCGGGCGAACTCTTCAGTTTCCAATTTCAAGGGTTAACCAGTTTTGGAGGTTTCATCGTCGGATCATTGGCTGCAGCCTGGGCTTGCAAGAAGAAGGGAATTTCACCGCTCAATTACCTTGATGTTATTGCTCCTGCGTTTCTGATTGGTCACGCCATTGGACGTTTCGGATGCCTCTTCAACGGTTGCTGCCACGGCGCTCCGGCCAAGACTGCCTTTCCTTTCACGGTTTTTAGCGTTGAGAACAAGCAATATAACGTTCCCGCGCAAATGTACGACTCAGCGATGAATATCGTGGCGGTGTTCGTTTTACTGTGGCTCGAAAAGAAGTATCCCAAGCGAGGATTTACATTTGGCATGATGATGGTCTTGCATGGCTTTGCGAGATTCATTTATGAGTTCTTCCGGGCCGGTGCTTCATCCACTACAATTGCCAATTCTTCGTTCACCGAAGGGCATTTGATGGCTTTGGGGATTATGATTGTTGGAACGGTTATCGCTATGAGATCTAAGAAGGTGGTGCCAGACGCATGAAAGTCCCCCAATACTTAGCTGAGTTTCCCAAGAAGTCGTCGCTTGTCGTAGGCGACCTCATGCTTGATGAGTACATTTTCGGATCCGCCAGTCGGATTAGCCAAGAAGCACCGGTTATTGTGGTGAAACAAAATCGAGTTTCTTCGGTGCCGGGTGGTGCGGCAAACGTAGCCATGAACCTGATGGCGCTTGGTGCGAATACTGGTGTGGTCGGTGTGATTGGCGACGACCAAGCGGCCAACGATCTCGAAAACTCGCTGAAACTTAGTGGAGTTGAGCCAATCAAGATTTTTCGCGATCCCACCCGACCTACGACGAGAAAGACGAGAGTCATTGCCAACCATTCACATCAAGTCTTGCGAATTGATATTGAAGAAGAAACTCCCATTGGCTCATCAATGATAGAATCGCTCGTTGCTCAAGTGAAGACATGCGCCCTGGGTAGGGACGTCTTACTGTTGAGCGATTACCAAAAAGGGGCAATACCGGGTCCCGTCATCGAGCGAATTGTTGCCCTTGGGAAAGAACTCAAAGTGCCAGTGGTGGCAAACGCGAAACCCGGCTCGGCCCACTTCTATCGCGGCGCCGATGTCGTGAGTCTCAATCGATTCGAAGCTTCGTCAGCCATGGGATATTTGAACCCAATAACCGACGACATGGCCGTTGAAACCGCGAAGAAGCTACGCGAAAAGCTTGAAATTGATTCGTTAGTTATTACTCTCGGGGCGAGCGGAATGGTGGTCGCCAATGATCATGAGTCCCAAAGCGTTCCGGCGATCCGAGTCGAAGTCTATGATGAAGCAGGAGCGGGCGATACCGTCATCGCAACGCTGGCACTTTGTGCCACTTGTGGACCAATTGGAATTGAAGCTTTACGACTCGCTTCACACACCGCGGCATGCGTCGTGAGGAAAGTTGGTGTCGCGGTTCCGAGTGCCGAAGACCTTCAGCAAATTGCGCAGGTGTTCCGCTAGCATCAAAACGGGTATCTTAAACAACTAGGAAAAAACTATGCGAGTAAGAAACAAAGAAATGCGAGTCAAACGACATCGCAAAGAGCAAATTATCAAAGGCGCAATCCGCGCAGCGAAGGCGGAAGCCGCTTCTGGCGTTAAGAAAGAAAAGAAAGCCGCCGCTCCAAAAGCAGCCGCAGCAAAGCCAGCCGCTAAGCCTGCTGCAAAGAAAGCTCCGAAGAAAACTGAAGAAGCTCCTGCGGCTGAGTAACGAATTTTTTGACAAAAAGGGGATAACCTGTAAGGGTGATCCCCTTTTTGCTGTCTGCCTTTGTCCAGTCACCCGATTTGGTGCTGAGTCGTGGAATACAATTAACCGGCCCCTACGCCGGCGTGAGCCAACAGTATTGGGATGTAAGCGAAGCCGAAATTGACGCTCGAGGCGCCGAACTTTCGATTCCAACCATCTTTGCGCTAACCGGAAGCGCGCAACGTAAGATTCTCATCCGATTCGGAAGCCTGGACATTGCAACCTTGAGGCAAAGCAAGATCGTGGATGGCACGCTCGTTCTGTCCCTTGCTGAGAGCGAGAAGTCTGGGCTTAAAGCCGTCAAAATTCTCAAACGGCCATGGGTAAGTCCCGGAGTCAGTGTCCTAGTTCGACGAATTCAAGGCAAAGAAGCCCCTAAGCCAAACGATCCGAAAGCCATTCCTTTTGCTGCCGGCGTTACTTGGAATCGAGCAGGTGGAGATGTCAGTCCTTGGCAAGTTGCGGGAGCTCATAATCGAGAAGATTCGGAATCAGTTGACGAAAAAATCACGGTCAAGAACGGTGAGATAAGGATTTCGAATTTAGGACCAACCCTTCAATACTGGAAGACCCACGAAGGCGAGAACTACGGATTTCTTCTTGAGTTCGAGAGCGAGACCGGAATATGGAGTTCTACCTCTCCGGAAGCTCGCCCGCGCCTCGAACTAAAACTCGAGAAGGCAACGGTTAAGGATCCTCATTTTTATGCAAGCCGGGAAGGCGAGTCCGTGTCTTTTCGGTCGACTGAGCCAATCAAATCGCTGGATGTTTTCAAAGGTACGACCAAACTTGCGTCGCAGGCCACCAGCAAGATCACGCTGCCGGTTGGAAACGCTTCCAAAGATCCTCGAGGCAGTTTGGTTCGGGTCGTTGCGAACTTTGAGGACGGCACCATTCCTCAAGAAGTGATGACCTTCGACCCGGGTGCCCCATGGGTCAAACAATCTCCGACTGGAACTCGTATTTGGAATAACTGGATGGTTGACCAAAGCTTCTATAGCTTCGCGAAATATGGTGCCCTCAAATACATTAACGGAGAAGGTGACAAGGATGAGCCATTTCTTCCCGAAGTTCACGCCGTGGCTAATGGCTCAAGGATGATGGAGACAATGCTATTGGGTGGGCTTGTGCTGCCTCTCAGACCAACGAGGAACCCATTGGTGCGCCAGATGAGCATGGTTGACGGTGGAGCCCTATCGATGCCTCAAGTTGACCTCCTAATGAACGGCTCACTTCAGTATCCACGGATTATTCTGGGTCGGATTGTCAACATTGACGACCGTCCGCTCGAGGATGTCTTGGTAGCGGTGACTACTTCGGGTAGTGAAACCCAAGATCTGAGAACAGATAAATCTGGTCTGTTCACCATGCCCAAGTTCCCCGACGGGGCAAAAGGTGATGTTACGATCACGGCAACGTTAAATGGAGCTACCCAAGTTCTCAAAACCCCAATAACCAGCTTTTCAAACCTCTTTGCCCGAGGCAATCAACTCGCAATCTCAATTGATCTTCCGTTTAATTTCGGACCGTGGCCGATTAACATGGAAACAAACCTTGTGTTAGGCAAGCCGGCGAGCGACAGTGCGAAGTCATTTCCGGCGCAGCTGGTTGGCTTGGTTGATGACAGCCAAGACACTGAATACACCTTGCCTGCCAATGGTTGGGTAGAAGTAGATCTCGGAAGAGATCGACTTCTTGGAGAAATTGCCTTTCAGGGTGAGGTCCCCAAGAAGTTTAAGGTGAAGGTCTACGGCACTACTGACAAAGTGGATCAGGCTGATTGGTGGATCGATGAAGTTGACTCGGACAAATTCCGACGCGACTATGAAATCAAGGGTGACCTCGTTTATCGCCCATCGCCCAACACTGCCCGATACATCAGAATCGAGAATCTGACGGATAAGCCGACCAAATTAAGAGGTATTAAAGTATTTGCCGCGAAGAAGGCTTAGCCGGTTGGCTTAAGGCCCCTTTTGGCGGCTTCTTCCGGTGAAATGACATTGACTCGATCGGTTTTAACAACTTGGGAGAGGTCTTGATCCGTGAGCGGTTTATCGCTCTTCGACCACTTCAGCTGAAGCGCAGCGGTAGATTTCTTCTTGTCCAAAACCGCGGCATTGAAGGCTACCGGCAACATTTGAGTCGGATGAATGATGATTTCGTAACGCTTTTTCGGAAGGGTTGGCGACTCCATAACAATTCTCCGGAATGTAATTTTGTCAAACGTTTTGTCTTCAACGTTCACGACCCATTTTGCTTTTTGAGCCGCCGCAACGAGGTCTCGCAATGGCTTTTTATCGGTACCAATTCCGCTGCCGAGGTAGTGAGTGGAATCAAGGAGCCAACCCTTAAGAACATCAGTATTTGGTGGGACCCGTCCTGGGACATACTTATCGCCAACGAACGTCGAGTAGGTTTTCTCGTCCTTTATTCGAGTCACAACGTATGTCTCGAAACGTGGCTGGGCTTCTTGGTGCAAGAAGTCTGCATAGTTGACGAGAAATCGAGACTGATCGGCAATGAAGTTTGCTTGATCAAAGAATCCTTCTCCTACCGGGATGCTTACATCCAACCGCATACTCATTTTGATATTCGTTAGGGTTTTCATCTTCGCATCGACAGCAGAAGCAACATTAACGGGATTGATAGATTGCTTTTTCCAGGTCGGGTCAGCATTTGGTCCAGGCAGTGGTTGGAAAGTTGGCCGCTGGACTGCTGTTTGATCGTTCTTCGGACCACCGGGAGGGGTAACACTCTTTACCGAGTTTGTGTCCGCAGGTTTGTTGGTCTCGGGCACATTGTTCGCAACAACCGGTGGCGCATTGTTTGTAGCCGGCTCGTTGTTTGACGCTGGTTCGTTATTTGCCGCATCGGTGGCTTCCGGTGAAACCGGTTTATTCACAGTTGCCTCCGATGGTGCCGGACCATTTTTTGCCTCATCCTTCGAGCAACCAATTGCTCCAATAGCCAAAAGAGCCATAATCCCAAAACTAGCTTTCATTCCTTTCATTGTATTGCTTGTTAACCCTCGGGGTTGTTTGCCCACATTGTGATATCCAGATCCGCAAAAGGGGCGTCCTTTTCCTGACACTCTTTAAGAAACTCTTGTTCCTTTGCCGTTAGTTCCCCACCCCCAAATACTCGCTCAGCGTATCCGTGCAAAACCAAGAAACGGTCAACGTGGTCGGAGAATCGAATCTCGGCGTAATCTTTTGCCGCAAAAGTCGAGATTAAGAACTGCCAGTCGCTAGCTTCGGCAAGCAACATTTCGCGGGCTGCCTGTCGAATGATTTCGTCCGCCGCTCCGCCTACCCATTCTCGACTCATTTTGCGCATCTTTCGCTCACAGTCGTACAGCTTTTCCCAAGTCCACAAGTTGTCTTTGTTCAGCCAAATGTAGTGGTATCCACCTTCGCCCCACGATCCTTCGGGCAAGGTGATTACATGTTTGGCTGGGTCAGTATCGAGAACATCGCCGCCGCTCACCATTTCAACGGTTCCGTCTTCGTGCAATAATTTTGCGAGTTCGTACAGGAATTCAGGACCTTCCCACCACCAATGTCCGAAAAGTTCGGTGTCGTACATTGCCACTACGGTTCCGTTTCGGTCGGATTGGCCCTTATAAGTCGCGAGAGTCGTCTTCAGAACTTCGACCATGTCGGCTGCGTGGTCGTGGATCTTTTCGAATGCCTTGTAAGGATCGTATGGTGCTTTTTGCCCGAGATCAGCCTTGTTCTCACTGATACGCCAATATTTGTGCCGACCAGGATATAACTGCTTGTGAAACTCCAAATACATCGGATCGCCGGGATAACCGACTTCACCAGACCAAACCTTAACCGTGGTCTCTTGGTCGCGGGCAAAACAGACGACGCCGTTCGGCAACATATAGTGTTCGTATTCGCTGCGCTCTTCCGCTGGCGGCGTGAAGTATTTGCTACTTCGAGCGAACATTTCGGCAAGCTGAGGAAATTTTGCGCCGTAGGTGCCAATCGGGCTTCCTCCCCGGATCATGTGATAGTCAACGAAGAAGTACTCGATTCCTTCGTCTTTGAGAATCTCTTCGGTACCCATTCGAGACCAGGCAACTGCATTGTCGTCCGTCGGTGGCTTCCAGTCATAGCGCGGTCGATAAGCACACTCGGGGAGCCAGATTCCGCGTGGTTGTTTGCCAAAATGTTTCTTATAGGTGTCGACTCCAAGCTTGACTTGAACTTTACAACTTTCATCGGTTCCCATTAACGGTTGGTAACCGTGAGTTGCGCCGCTGGTGATGACTTCGATTGAACCTTGATCTTGGAAGTACCGAAACCCAGCGATGATCGACTTATCCCATCTGTTTAAGAATTGGTCGAGCTGTTTCTCGTATTGCCCGATCCAAAAGTGAGAAAGTCCCTCCATCCACATGGGACCCTCTTGGCGAAACGTCTTAGCATCAACTTTGGCGGCGGCAATCTTTTCCGCGCAGTACTCGATGAGGCTCTCTTTGAACGATGGGTCTTCGAGCTGCTCGGCAAGAATTGGGGTCATGTTGACCGTCCAACGTGGCTTGATTCCTTGGGCAAGCAATCGATCAAGCGAGTGAAGCAAGGGCAGGTAGCACTCGATCGCGGCTTCGTGGATCCAGTCGGTACCGTGCGGGCTCTTGCCATGGCTCAGAACATACGGCATGTGCGAGTGAAGACAAAGCAGAAGCCGACCAATAGCCATAGTTCAGTTTAGCTTATGCAGGGTGTACTTCCCGCTGGGATGAATTCAAATGACATCACACTATCATCTGGTCGATAATGCTATTCACGATGGCAAACGACTCGTCTACGTCACGATTAAACGCCAACGCGACGTCCCCTGCATTATATAGGTCGCTACCGTTTCCAGTTGAGAAGTCGTGAAACTGGATCACCAGATTGCTCGAAGACCAGTTTGGGAAGCCATCGATTTTTCCGTCGAGGATGATCACCATCCGCTTTTCGTTGGTGTCTAGATACCGAAAAAGGCTTTGGGTATCGGCAAATTGCAGCTCGAGTCGGACACAAGGAAACTGCTCTACAAACCAAGGATCTCGGCTTAATAACATTGCGTGATCAAATTGTTCGGAATTCATTCATTCCATGATGATCTATCTTGGTTGAGAGGAACGAAGTTCTCAAGTATCTTCTAACCCCTACGACCAGGCAGCCAATAACATTCAGAATGCTTCTCTCTTTCATGAATGAATCAAAATCCCAACAACTTGCGTACTAATTTTCATGTTATCGGCTGTCGTCTTTGCCTTACTCATAGCGAACCAATCTAAGTTCACCACTGACCCTGCAAAGGTCGAACTGCATTTTGAAGATGTTGAGCGGTTCTATAAAGTTCTTGATTTGGGTGGTGAGAGCGATTTGGGAGAGAAGCTTAAAGCGGGATATCTGAATGTTGGTTCTAAGGGGTTAGCGTTCTTTCGCCTTACAAAATTCAAATCTGACGACATGTTCATTGCGTACGTAAAGAAGAATCAAGCTCAGCTGCAAAAGGATCGGGAGAAGATTTTTCGGATTAAGGATACTGAAAATCGAATTCGGGCTGCGTTCTTTGCTTTCAAGTTTCTCTATCCCGATGCGGTTTACCCGCCGCTCTATTTTGTGATTGGCCGAGAAAGTTCCGGAGGAACCTCATTTCCGGGTGGCTTGGTGATGGGCGCAGAGATGAGTGTTAATGACCCGGCGGTTGTGCATTATATAGTCGCGCATGAGTTGATTCACTTTAATCAAAAGGTGGGTTCCGGCAACCTGCGTAATGCGACTCTAGCGGAAGGAATGGCGGACTTCCTGGGTGAGCTTGCGAGCGGAGGATGTATCAACAGTCCATTGCACAAATACGGCAAGGCACACGAAGCGGAGATATGGAAACAATGGAAGCAGGACGTAGCCAACGGAAACAAGATAAAGGATTGGATTGGTACCTACAGTCAAACCGAGCCTCGTCCGGGCGATTTAGGCTATTTCGTGGGTTACAAGATCTGCGAAGGGTACATCGATAGAGCCGAGGATAAGCTTGCGGCGATTCGTGAACTTTTGACCAGAACCGACGCAGAGAAGGTGGTCGAAGAGTCGGGCTACGATCCTCAAAAGTAATGGTCACCTGAAGTAGAGAAATAGGGTCAGTGGGAAAGGACCAAATGTGCCTTCCCCACGGCAAAATCGAAGCTATTGTTGCTTTCGCTTTCGTCGAATGAGAGCAACGGCTCCGAGTCCTAGGACGGCAAACGTAGCTGGTTCTGGAACTGCTGCTGCATTAGTGGTAACGTACAGCGTGTTATTGTTCATCGTCCGTACGTGAACTCCGTAACCTTCATCGGTTCCTGAAAGGGAGTTGAAGTGAAATGATTGTGACCCACCTTGAGTGATTCCTGTATTTGGGTTTGTCTTGAAGCCAACAATACCGCCTGATCCAGAATAGTTAGAATCGAAGCCCCAGTTGCCAATGGCAGAACCTGTTCCAGTCAAATCATCGTTGTTGTCGAGTGCCCAAAAGCCGAAAATGTCGGTTATGGTGTCAGTAAAGCCGTTAATGCTAATTGTTGATCCAACTCCTAACCCAACCGTAAAGTCGGTTGCATTTTGTTTGATCACCGTCACGCCTGAGAGGGCGGTAGGGGTTTGGAATGAGCTTCTTGATTGAGCAAACGAAGTTGCTGATAGTATTGATATTCCAATTATTGGGACAAATAGTCGCGTTAAGGATTGTTTCATTTGAATTTCTCGCAAATGGCACTGGTGGTGCCACGGTAAGAAACAAAGCAAAAAACATGCCATTCAGGTTCAATTCGAGAGCTGAATTTAAGTTTCTCCGGCGAATTCAAACCAAGAGCGACGAACTACCGATGGTGAGAAGAATCCGGAGTCGTTGAGAGCGATTTTCGAAATCTGCTGAACAATTTCTCGACTTCCTCGTCAAACATCTGCACATAGGAAAATCGATCATGGATTTCATTCAGACGAAAATTGGTAAGGAGAGCGTCAGCGTTATGCCGAGCTATTATCCGCATCCCACTTCGTCTGGGCGACACCGGCTATGATCTGAACTAACTAAAAAGAGACTTCAAGATAGCACCTCGCTCAAAACACTGAGCGGGGTGTTTTTGTATTTGCGAGCACCGGTTGAGTCATAGCATAGCGGTTAATGCGCTCGGCTGTGGACCGAGAGAGGAAGGTTCGATTTCTTCTGATTCAACTGGCGAAACAATTTAACAAAAGAATAAGTGCAAGGCTGGGATTATATCAATGGTTAGATTTCCTGTTTTGGAAACAGGCGGCTGTAGGTTCGAGTCCTGCATCCCAGACTTGCAT
>JAYVHY010000055.1:0-2373 GCA_043770615.1 Armatimonadota bacterium
TGTTTATCCATGATTGCGTCGATGCCTTCCTTTCGTGACATCCGACGGTTTTTTGCCAATGCTTCGATATACTTCTTGTCGGTCAATGGTCCCTTTGCTTGGGCTTGAATAAAGAGTTCCTGACCAAAATATTGCAGTTCCTTATCTTTCAGTTTTTCATTGATCTTGATCAGGTCGGCGAGTGATTTTGCTTCAAGATTTCGAGTGCTCAAGTATTTGTTGATGTCGTTCTTGAAGTCATACAACAGGACTTCAAGTTCAGAATCATCGTATTTTCCGTGAGTTGGCAGATCGGTTGGATCAATGATCACGGCTCCGAGGCTCTTCATGGTCACAATTGCGTCGTGCATCAACGCATCGACTCGATCATTGAAGCCAAAGAACTTCCGGGCAATTCCAATGCGTGCGCCCTTCATTCCGTTCTGGTCGAGGAACCTAGTGTAATCAGACACTCCTTTATATCCTAAGGCACTAGGATCTTTTGGATCAATGCCGGCAAGAACTCCAAGAAGGATGGCAGCATCGGTAACGGTTCGAGCCATCGGTCCCGCAGTGTCTTGACTATGGGAAAGTGGGATGATCCCAGTTCGAGAAACCAGACCCAATGTTGGTTTGATTCCCACTAAACCGTTGTTGGAAGATGGACAGACGATGGAGCCATCGGTTTCGGATCCCACGGAGACCGCACAAAGATTTGCTGATGTCGCGACTCCCGAACCTGAACTGCTTCCGCAAGGGTTGCGATCGAGCGCATAAGGATTCTTGGTTTGTCCGCCGCGACCGCTCCAACCACTGCTTGAGTGAGTTGAGCGAAAGTTCGCCCATTCGCTAAGATTGGTTTTTCCGAGAATAATGGCACCAGCCTTCTTCATTCTTGCCACGATGTGTGCATCCCGGGCGGCAACATTGCCGAGCATTGCCAATGATCCGGCGGTTGTCATCATCTTATCACCGGTTTCGATATTGTCTTTGATGAGGATGGGGATCCCGTGAAGCGGTCCGCGAATCACCCCTTCTGATCGTAATTTGTCTAAGCGATCGGCATGGGCTAAAGCCTCTGTATTGGTTTCGATCACGGAGCGCATGGTTGGACCATTTCGATCGATTTCTTCAATCCTCTCAAGATACTTTTGGGTAATCGACCGAGCCGTTTCTTTGCCGGAAACCATTGCTCGCTGTAGGTCGGAGATTGTCGATTCATCGAGATCAAATGGCTTGATCGATTGTTCCTGAGGCTGCCCTTCGGCAAGGAGAGGACTGGCAAGAGCGGCGGCACCACCCATCAGTCCGGCTTTAAGGAAATCGCGTCGCTTCATATTTTTCATCTTTGCATATCTTTTGCAACGTGTGACCACTCCAATCGCCTATTTTTTTTTGCACCGCATCAACGAGTCTGGCATAGGTCAATCCAAGGGCTACGTTTCGCAATTTGGTCTGAATTGAGCAATTTTTGGCATTAATTTGAGTCTGTGAAAATAAAATGTTCGTTTTGTAGCACCGCATTTTCAATCCCCTCGGTGGTTTAGACCGAACCAAATTGGCTCTGTATCAATTTGAGTCTGCGAAATTAAAATGTCTGTTTTGTAGCACTGCATATTTTATGGCCATTTAATCGACTGACTATTTTCACGGGATTCAATGACAGTCTTTGGGTGACCCGCAAGTTGTTGGATGGTAAGACCGTTCGGATGAACGGTCGAGTGCGCACTTTTCAAAATCTTGCACGACGTTGGTATGTTTCAGTTTTTGGAGTGATATTGAAGAAACACCGTCCTAAATTCTTCCTTGGAAACTTCGTTCCTCTGGTTAATTGGTTTTGGATAGATGCCATGCTAAGTCCTAAGTTTACCATTTTATAGTGTATATTTGTCTACCATTAAGAAGTTTTGATTAAGGCACAAATTGTTGGTCCTTTGTTTGACAGGTCTCGATCACATTGCAGGCTGGAAGGGAGTGAGTCTCAGTGTTGAAGTAGGGTTTGAAATTGTCTTTTAAACCTCCACCGCGCCGTGACCTAGAAGCTCTTAGGTTTAGATAAGCGTGGCGGAGGATGTAGCCCGCTACGAGTATTTCTTCTGTTCGACACGATGCGCCAGACTTGTCAGGCTGAGTTCTCGCCTATAGTTGGCTTTCGGTTTTGACGAATCTTAGGAATTGCAACGAGAAAAGTCTCGAAGAGCATAGCGCGGACAAGTCCGCCGCAGTTCACATACTGTCGCGACACGTCATGGAGTCCTTCGAACAGTCATGATGCACAGATATTAATATTCAAGCCAAAACGATTTCATTTCGTTACGTATCGAAATGATGGGTATCATTCATTTCGATGCAAAGCGAAATGATAGGGCAAATTCTCAAGGCCCTGGCCGACCC
>JAYVHY010000056.1:0-28251 GCA_043770615.1 Armatimonadota bacterium
ATGAACTTGGAAAGCCAATTATTGGAACCGAAGAGTCCGTAACCTCTTTTCGGAGAGAACACATCCTTGAATACATGGATCGGCAGTATCGAGCTGAAAATGTTTTGCTCTCAGTTGCCGGAAACGTGGATACTGATCAGATCAAAGAAGAAGCGGAGCGAGTTCTCGGAAAACTGAAATCCGGTGTCACCGAGACTCAAGTTTCAAGACCAGCCGGCGTTGCCGCGATCAACGAAATCAACAAAGACACCGAGCAAGTTCACTTTTGTATTGGTTCTGATGCGATATCAATTTATGACGAAGAGTTGATTCCGGTTATGAGCCTCCTCGATTCAGCCCTCGGCGGAAGCATGTCAAGTCGACTCTTTCAAGAGGTTCGCGAAAAGCGTGGACTCGTTTATAGCATCGGAAGTTATACGCTCTCGTATGGAGCGGGTGGAGCTTATACGGTTTACGGTGGAGCCAGTAAGAAGAATTGGGAAGAAGTCAAATCAATAGTCAGGACCGAATTCGATAAAATCATGGCTGATGGCCTCGACGCAGAAGAGCTCGATCGAACCAAGAAAAGCATCTCGGGTCATATCGTTCTTGCGCTCGAGGGAATGAGCAGCCGAATGATGCGAATGAGTCGAAACGAACTCAATTTTAAACGGGAAATTACGGTTGATGAAGCCCTAGAGCGCCTTAACAAAGTAACGAATGCTCAAATCATCGAATTGGCACGAAGAATTCTTGATCCAAAACTAGTGAGCACAACCGCCATCGGTCCTTTCTAATTCATGAACGAATTTGAGGTCAAACAGCTACTCGAAATCGTTGCCGGCGCAAGAGCCGAAGACGAAATGCTGGATGACCTTGGCGATCTTGCCGCACGAAGCTGCAAGGCAGATTCTTGCGATATCTTGTTTCGTGATGCGCAAGACGGTTTGATCCTACGGGCAAGCACGATTGCTCCGGAATTGGTCAATAGACTCAAGCTTGGTAAAGGTATTGGGCTTTCTGGTGAGGCACTCATCGCCGGAGAACCAAAATACGTACCTAATCGTGCTTTTCAACACTCCAATTACGCCAAATATCCTGGCCTATCCGAGAAAGAGTCGTGTAGCGTGGCGGCCATACCACTTAGGCATGTAGACGGAAACACCTTTGGGATTATCATTTTGCGTCGCCGCACCCCATGGCGATTTTCACCAAAAACGAAAGAAAAGCTTCTCAAAGTGTCCCAAATGATCGCGCTCGGATACAAATCGTACCGAGCCGGATTTCAGGTTGGTACTCAGTCAAATCGACTCGGTGCCCTTAGCGAAGTCTCGAAGACAATATCGACAAGTCCGTACCTTGATGAGGTACTCCAACTCCTCGTAAACCTTACGGCGCAGCAATTTAATTATCGAGTCTGTACCGTTAGGCTTCTAGATGAAGAACGACAAGAACTGATCCTCCGAGCAACCCAAGCCACCGTAAAGGCTTACCAACGCAAGCGGGGAATCAAATTGGGAGAGTCAATTGCCGGGCGAACCTTGGAAGAAAACCGACCAGTTATTGTTCGGGATGTCCAAGTCGACTCAGACTATATTGGTCATGATCTCGCGGTTGAGCAAGGGCTGCGAAGCATGATTTGTATTCCGCTTTCGATACAAGACAAGCCGGTCGGTGTTCTCTCGTGTTACACCGGCGAAGTGCGAGACTTTACTCCCGACGAAATATCAGCTCTGGAAACTCTTTCTCAGCAAGCAGCATTTGCGATCGAACATGCAAAGCTCCAAGTTAGAGATACGTTGATGCAAGAAGTTCATCACCGAGTGAAGAACAATTTGCAACAAGTCGCTGCATTGCTTCGGTTGCAGATTCGAACCGCGAGCTATAAGACCCTGGAGGAGGCACTCAATGATGTCCTCACCCGAATTTTGGCGATCTCGGCTGTCCATGACTTGCTAAGCCGAGACGATCTTGACCACGTTGGAATTTGTTCAATTGCGGAGGCATTGGTTCACCACCACCAAAGTTCGCTCATGTTGCCAAACAAAACGGTTAAGTTTTTGGTGCGTGGCGAGGATTTACGACTCAATATGAATCAAGCCACTCAAGTTGCATTGTTGATGAATGAATTGATTTCGAATGCAGTTGAGCACGGCTTTCACGAAACGAACGAAGGGGATATCCATATAACCGTTGAGACTGATCAGGAGAACGTTTGCCTGTGGGTTTCGAACAATGGTGACCATTTACCGGAGGAGTTTGACGTGTCGAAGACAAGTAGTCTTGGGCTCCAAATCGTCGATAACTTAACTCGCTCAATGAACGGCAAGTTCAAAATCACGGACGTTCTTGGATGGACCGTCAGCGAAGTGAAGTTTCCCAAAATGTCCGGCGAGTAAACTCGTCTTCTGCAAACTCTAGTTGAAAGTAACTTTGTAAAAACCCATTTTGCCACCAACAAGATCTGAAGCCTTTATACCGCCCCCGGCCAGATCGCCAGCAGTAATAAAGTTCGCGGGCTTATTGGTGCCCCATGTTTCGCCACTTTGGGTATCGACTCGAACAACTCCACCGATAGCGCTTGGTCCGGCCATCACTTCATACCGACCTGCATTGCCCCGGTTGAGCGCACCTGAATGTTCGTCAAAATTCCGCCAAGTCATTTTTCCTTGATTATCCATGGACATCATTTGGGTTGTGCCGTTCATGCTGTTGTAACGAATCATGCTTTGGCCAAATTGAACCAACCTCCAGTCGCTATTGATCAGGGGCGCTGGGCGACCACCGCCTTGATCGGAGGAAGTTGGACCTGCCGTACCACCACCAACAGGCGGACGTTGACCGAGTGAATAAGCCGAGGTTAGCCCGATAACGGTGAGTGCGATGATAGATGCTGCAAAAAGTCTTTTTTGGTGAGACATGTTGCATTGTAACACGGGACCGGGATTCTTGAAATCTGGTGGATGTTTTTCGGTGATTGAGTGATTTCTGGCAAGTTGAACATCCTCCCAATTTATACTTCCCCAAAAGGAGGGTGACGTTCGTAAGGCTAAAATGTACGAATGATCGCTCTCACTGCCTTACTTTTTGTCGTTCAAAATCCGCTAGTCACCCGAGCGCACTCTCACAACGATTACATGCAGGTTCGCCCTTTGGATGAAGCCTTAGACAACGGTTTCAATAGTATTGAAGTAGACGTTTTCCCGGTTAATGGCGAGTTACTGGTTGCCCATAACGAAAAAGACATTAAGCCGGAGAAGACGATCCAGTCGATGTATCTTGACAAACTTTCGGCTCGGGCAAAGGCGAACCACGGTGCGATCTATCCAGGGTCAAAGACTACTTTTTGGGTTTTGGTTGACGTGAAGAAGAACGGCGAGGAAGCATATCGTACATTCAAAACCATCCTCGATCGCTATCCCGAACTTAAGCCTTCTGGCCGCAAGAGCAAAGTTCGCTTCGTGATCAGCGGCAATCGGGCGTTTGACTTGATCGCCGCCGACAACGGCAAATGGGCGGGCATTGACGGTGAATTGAAGGACATGGGCAAGAAATACTCCGTCGACCAAATGCCGTGGATCAGTGGAAATTGGGCGAGCCTTTTCCCCTACAAGGGCGAAAGCGAGTTCCCATCCGACCACATAACCAAAATGGAGACCATGGTACGCGCCATCCACGCCGAACATCGCCTCGTGCGATTCTGGGGTACTCCAGATAGCGAATCAACCTGGCAAGTTCAGTGGAGAGCCGGCGTCGATCTGATCAACACCGATCGCGTCGCCGGTTTACGAAGCTGGATATTGAAGCAGAAGTAAACGGTGCAATCGAATGAATCAAGCACGGAAAATGTCTAGTGTCACAATCTCGAAATCAAAAGTGAAGTTGTTTTTCGGATGTTGTCTTCTGGCCTGCATTGGGGGCCTTGCTTTCGGAATGGGAATGCTGCTCGGATTTGATCTGCGGAACATGTTGGACGTGTTGAATTTGCCTATGTCGGCTGTTTTCATGCTGGAATCTATTCTTATGTTTGCGGGAATACTTATTTTGGTAAGGTTCTCATTTGATCGTAGGCCGGGACTCTCTCTGACAAACGAGGGCTTTACGTTCTGGCATCTAAAGGTAGGCACTCGCAGCGTTTCTTGGGACGCCGTTGAACGGATTGAATTCATTTGCGGACCCATCGATAAGCTAGGGCTTGGTGATAGCGGGACGGATAAGTTTAAGTTCGTTAACGTGTATCTGCGTTCAAATTACGAGTCAAATATGAAAGTAAGTCAGTTAAAGCGACTTTACGGACCGGGCGATATCGTCATCGAGCATCGGTACTTGTCCGCCAGTGCGCGCGAGGTGTTTGAGCTCATGACGTCCTTCTGGAAGGCGTCAAGGGAATCGGGTAGTGAATTTTCGAACTATCCGCGACCATAGTTCAGCATACTCATTGGGCCTGAAGGGACGTCAATGGTTCAGCCCGGGCCCGCAGGTGGGTATTGCACGGATACGAAGAGGTGGACTTGGATGCCTCGGTAATGTCGAATTTTTCCTTGCATTTCGTTGTCTGAATCACTTGGCAAAATTCGCTTTACCGAGGATAGAAAACTCGTTAATCCTCAGGAAAGCCTCCGCTGAATCAGGCTGACATCACCAAACAGCAATTCACAACTCCGCGATTCCTGAGGCACCGAATCTACCAAGGACTAAGAAATTGTGTACATAACGATCCAAGCGACACCCCTGCAGGGTTGGGTCAGAATTCCAAAGTTTCCCAGGTCTAAAGGACCGACATAATTTGGACGCATTTGACCTGCATCCGGTTCACATCCGACAAACCCTAATCAATGCCATCAACTTCGACGGGGAAACCACTCCAATCCTCGCTCCTTCCACGATCCGAAACTTAGCCTTATTCGGTCGATATCCCGGATTACCTCTTTTTTGAAAGAGAGGTCGGTGAGCGATTTCCACTAAATCAGCAAGACCAGCGAGCGAACCGGGAGAGTAGCTATCACACCCGGATCACCAGTTCTAGTCTACGACTTCGACGTCGACCGCCGGAACCATGCCGATTCTCGCTCCCTCGGCGAGCAAAAGCTTGATCGCCTCAACCCCTTCGTCGCCCATGTCTCGGGTTCGTTCGTTCACATACATGCCAACAAACTTATCGCTCGTTTCAAAGTCCATCCCTCGAGCAAACTGAAGGGCATAGTCCAATGCGTAGGTTCGATCTCCAAGTCCCGCATCAATCGACGCTCTCATGCATCGGCTGACTTCCACAACGGCTTCCGGTCCAAGATCTTTGCGAACAACATTCACGCCAAGCGGCAACGGCAAGCCGGTCTTCTTCTTCCACCAAACCCCCATATCGGCGACCAGATACATTCCGTCGCGAGCGTAGGTGAGTTGTCCTTCGTGGATGATCAATCCCGCCTTGTACTTCCCTTCTTGGATCGCGGGGATGATTTCGTCAAAAGGAACGACCTCATATTGAAGAACGGCACCATTACCAATTTGATCCTCAAAGAATAAGTGAAGTTGCAAGAATGCTGACGTGAGCTTGCCCGGAACTGCGATGACATGATTTGGCAAGTCGGAAACAGAAATTGGTTCAGCGGCAACAACCATTGGACCATAGCTTTCGCCAAACGATCCGCCATGTCGTAAAAGGGCATATTTATCGGCAACGTAGGCAAACGCGTGAACCGAAATCGCGGTCGACTCCAACTTCCCTTCCATTGCCCACTCATTCAGGGTTTGGATGTCGCGAAGGATGTGTTCGAACTTGTATTGACTCTGTACCGCGCCCGAGGCCAGACCCCAAAACATAAATGCGTCGTCAGAATCAGGGGAATGACCAATTCGAATTGTCTCGATTGCGGTGCTCACGTCTTATTTTACGCTTTTAGGCTCCGCCACGGTGTCAGCTTATGAAAGAAAGTTTCACTGTGGAGTGAAAGATGATGACAAATCAGGAATTGAGGAAATTGATTTTGTGCCGGCTGGAAGCCAGGGCCCCATAGGGCTAAAATAGAGCCGTGCCTCCAAAGAAGCCAACCCTTAGTCCGAGCCGGATGACGACCTACCTGGCTTGTCCAATGAAATACCTTTGGACGTACGTGGACGCTCGCGGCAAGTGGTATCTAAAGGCGAAAAGTTACTACTCATTTGGCACAACATTACATAAGGTCTTAGAGCGATTTCACGACTCAGGCGACACTGGAGTGACTACCGTTGGTGACGCCCTCAAAGTCTACGAAGAAAGCTGGCTCGAAGCCGGCTACGCCAGCCCGGAGGAGATGCAAGAAGCATTTGGCGAGGGACGAGAGATTGTCATCAACACCATCGAGGAAGAGCTTAAGCGCGATCCAGGCGTCCGAACCGTTGCGGTCGAAAAGTTCTTGCGGTGCGACTTGGGACCGTTTATCTTGATCGGTCGAGTTGATCGCCTTGACCAACACCCAGACGGAACTCTGGAAATTGTTGATTACAAGTCGGGTCGATCAAAAGTCACCGAAGACGATGTAAAAAGCGACCTAGCAATGGCTTGCTATCAACTTTTGATTCGGAAGAATTTTCCTGGTGTGCCAGTAAGGGCAACGATTCACGCCCTGAAAGTAAAGATGAAGGCATCGGCTTCGATGACTCCCGAGGAGTTGGCATCCTTTGAGGCCGATATTCGAGTGCTTGGTGAGCAGATTTTGGCAACGACCATTGAAGACTATTCACCTGCGGTAAAGGCGTTATGCGAAGAGTGCGACTTTTTGCAGCTCTGTAAGAAAGACCCTCGCTACGGAGAATAGCCATGATTTCAACCCTATTAAGCTGTCTTGTCCTTGCTCAGAAGCCAATGCCTCGGTGCAACTTGAACACGGTTGAAGAGCTATTCCGTCAAATGCCCGAAAGTAAAGATTATCGCTTTACGTATCTCAACCACGTCGATCAAAGGATCGTTGCCAGCAGTTTTTTGCCCAATACCAAAGTAACAATGGCGGATCTTTGCCTCGCTCTGAGCCTAAAAATCCGTAAGGACGAGGAAGAGAAGAACATCATTGTCTCTCCGATCACTTCCATGAGTATTGAGTCTGACATTCGCGTAAGTATCCAGAAGTTTGTCGAAGTATCGAAACGTTTTTTACAGAAGGAGCCAATGAAAATGTTGGAAGAAAAGGAGCGAGTGAAGAAACTCCTTGATTCATTGGTCGAAAACAAGCAAACAGATGACGAGCAGTATCGCCAACTGAGCTATCTACAGAGTTGCTACTTTACATTTGAAAAATCAACAGAAATTGCTATCTTGAATACGGTTGCAGAGAATATCAACCTGATTCCTCAAAAGCTATCGGACGGTGGTTCCTATCTAATTCCTGTATCGCCTTCGGGTCTACAAGAAATTGATCGGTTTATGGAAGGCAAGGGTCTTTACCTCACTCACCTTTCTCACTCAAATCTGATCAAGCAGTACTCGTCCAGGCAAGAAGTTGATCTGGCGAACTACCAGCGCGAAACCATAGATGTCGATATTCAATATGCCAAAAGCCTTCGAGGAAAAAATTTAGAATGGTTTATTGATGCGTCAATCCACCAGGTACCAGATAATCCGGAAATCTCCTTTGTTTCGTTTCAGCTGATTCCGGTGCCACTCAGGAACAACCAATTTACTGAATATCAGACTATAGGTAGAATTGGGCTCCGACTCTTTCAGCAAGTCAAGCAGTTACCAATTCCATCCCTCGCAAGAGTGACCCAAAATGGTGCCCTTGAGATTGGTCTTGCCATCGGCAATCAGCCGATAAACTACCCTTTCGAAATCTTTCCGACGGCAAACAAGGCGAATAAGAACTTTGCATTCTATTTCGATTCATTTCAAAATTCTCATCCGTTTTCCGCAACAATTGGCAAGTTCCTAGAGGCCACCGAAGGATATTTGAACCTAGGTCAGACGGATAAGTGGCTAGTTATGTCCGAGAGGATTGTTCCCGCCACTCCCCGATTCAGGTCCGGTCGTTCTTGGATCAACTTTCTCAATCTGATCGCTGACGAAAAGTTAAACATTAAAAGTTGGACAACCACTTCGGAAGACATCACCGACAAAGATGCGATGCAATTTCTCGAGAAGGGTCAAGATTGTTTCAGGATTGGACCACAACCAATTCAGTATTTTATCGTTTCCAATTGCACGAGCGGATTGGTCTTAACGAAGCTCTTGAGTCATGTCCGGGGATTTGATTCTTCGAAACTGTTCACGGTGCCAAGTACCCACTCGTACATGGACTTGGATTCAGAAGGTCGGGCTTTTGTCCGTCAAATAGTTAGCCAACGGAAGGTTTGGGAGACCTGCCCTTCCATTTTGCATTCGTCCAATTCCGGAAACTTCTCGAAAATTACCTTTGGCGTAGAGCAAATCAATAGCGCGAACTCTACTATCGCAAGACTCTGGCTCAAGTACCCACTTCCGATGGGTGATACTGCAAGGCTGGAGTCAAAATTGGAATTCAAGGATTGAAGGCTAATAAGCCATTCGCAATGAATCAAAAATGAACCACTAGTAAACCTTCGTCTCTGCTTCGCTTAATAGTTGAACCAGCAGCTTTTTGAACTCGTAAAGTTTGATTTCTTTCATGTCCGCTAGTATTCCGCTTGGATTCCAATCAAAAGCAAACATCGTTTTCCAGTAATGCTGCAAATAGAGTTGGTCATTGGCATCATTGGTCAGAGTTTCTCCAATGCCAAGAATCATCGGTAAGTTCGGCATCTGATTGCTAAGATAACCGGCACCCAAGCCGATTGCATGATCTAAATCCGCTTGAGTAACGGCTTCGCTTCTTGCCATGAGTTTTTGTCTGAGCGTCGCAACGGATTGGGCTTGAACGCCGTTTGCATCGGTTGCAAAAGCCATTCTGAATCGCCAACCGCCTAAGGTTGGCAAAAGAAATGACTCTTGACGATAACTAAAGTTGAGTTCCTCTCTAGCAACGAGCCACTGAATGGATTCCTTTCCGACTCCAAAGGCATTTGCCGCAAGCAGGTAGGAAGCCAGAACCTTTTTGGAGATTGCAATTGGCTTGCTTTCGAATATGAGGATTGGCGGCTTAGCGGGAACACGCTTGGCAATCAACGGGTAAGCCAACGGCAATTGACTTGGCACATTCTGGATCCATGCTGATCGCTTTTTTTGCCAAATCTGAGTCGGCTCGCCGGTTCGAAATGTGCCACTTACCGCAACGGAAATGCTTTTAGGACGCATGATTCCTTGCCACAGCGAAACGATTGTTTCCCGATCAAATTCAGCATCCTGCAATTCGAAACCACTGTATGCTGTCGACCACGGCATTGAAACGTTCGATCGTCGAGCCTTGATTTTGTCGGCTAAGAAAGAAGGCTGGGTGAGCACTCCATAAAGTAGGTTTAAGCCGGCACCCATATCGTTGCTATCTACCGTGAGTCCGATCCGGATGTGGTCAGCTCCTTGATAAAGTCGAAATCGAGTACCAGTCTTAAGGACTCTTAAAACATCTTGGTTTCCGTATTCCGGAGTCATTTGAACCGCAAGAACCATAGCCTGGGCTAAAACAAATCGCTGTGCAGGATTCAGTTCCGGAAGTTTAACGATTGCTTCAATGGAAGTAGCTTCACGATTTGGGCTTGGATACTCGGCGAAATCAGGAATTGTGGGCAATTGAGCAATTAACATCAATGCAGGAATCATTTGGCAACTCCCTTCATCAGGCTCCAAGACCGCTGAAATTCTGCGTAAGAAGCCAGTTCGATGCTTTCGGCGATCTTTTTCGGTCGGAGCGAAGGCGAAAGGGATAAAAGGGTCCCGTTGAACTCAGCTGCACTATCGGGCGTACTTAGTCTGATTCTCAACCATTGCATGGCGTTGAGCCTGCCCACGTAAAACGCAGTGGCTGGATCGCCAGAATCTATGGCTTGCTTTATTGAATCATACGGGTCAGTGGTTCCCACGACTACCACTCCGGGGCGAATACTTGGTGTATAAGTCACATAAGGTCGATTTAGGCGACCTGCCAGTCCAAATGCAGCAACCAAAGCACTGGCTCCTTGCCGAGTAGCAATGGATGGAACGGGGATTCCAATGGTCAATGGAGTACCAAAACTCCCGTCTACTGAGCGTCCCGAAATCTCGCCTGGTTTCGAAGTCGTAAGGCCAGAGAGTACGTCTTGACAAGAACTTGTGAATGACTTTAGATTCAGCGTGCCACAAGCAGAGATGACAACATTGCTCCCCTTAGTAATTTGTCTCCAAATATCCTGAAGGTCTTTCGGGGTTGCAGTCATAACAGAATCTTTCGACCCAACTGGGTCCAGTCCATTCTCGCCGTAGATTGACTTCCAAGCCATTTTTGATGATATTTCTAAAGAATTTGCCAATGCTATTTCTTGCGATATGGCTAAGGACTCGCGCTTGATGGATTCAGTAGTTGCACCGCAATCCTTGAGGAAAGCTGCCATGCCCTTGAACGCCAAATTGAGTTTGTCGGGCGGAAGTCGCCACTCAAATTTCAACCAATCCCGGCTTGTAGTCGCGAACAAAAATCCGCCAATAGTTTCAACTTCGTAGTCGTGCCCTTTTAGAGATCGGGCTACTATATGCTCCAAAAGGTGGCGGTACCCATAATTTGATGCTTTATCGGGAAGTTCTCGATTACTCAGAATCAATTGAATTGAGACATAGGGTGATGTTCGGTTTTCGCAATAGATTATTGAACCGTTCGGCATCATGGTCTTCAGTTGATTTGATTCTTGATATTGGAATCCAGTTAGGGAAATCAGCAGTGGGATCATTGGAATCGTCTGAACAGGAAAGCCAGACCTTACAATTGTACGTTGAAATTCGTCAAATATTGAATTTCTTGATGCATAGGGGTCACAGTTTTGCCCAATCGGATATCCTTACTGTTATTCATGATCAAATTTCGGCACGTTTGCCAAGTTGTCTTTGTGGTATTCGCTTCGAAGGCAACTTTTGGCCAGGTTGTCAAACAAAAAAACGGGTATGTCATTTTTGTAAAGTACAAAAAAGGCTCAGTTTTGAAGCAAAAAATGACTGTGCAACTTAAGGGGCAATCTGGCAAGCTGACCGAAAGTCAGTTTCTAACCAAGTGCCTAAGCGTTGACAAGGCTGGAACCGGAACCCTCGAAGTAACCGTACCCGGCGCTGGGAAGGCGCCGCCCACGAAGAAAAAAGTTAGGGTCGACAACCATGGAAAACCGGTAGGAAACACACAAAACGGTTTTAGTGGCAATTTTGTGTGGCCCGCTACTCCGATAAAAGTTGGCGGATCTTGGGATGGTGATATGAATATGATGGGCGGCGGCGGCCAAGGCGGCATGGCCGTAAGGTCCTTGTACAAACTTGTTGGAATACAAACTATTGGGGGTCAGCAAGTTGCCAATATCTCGGCTACCATGAAAGTTGCCGGAACCTATGACATGTCGGGAAACGGAAACATTTACGTACGCGTTGCCGATGGCCAAGTTCATAGCGCTATTTTCAATATGTCACTCAACCAATATTCTGAAAATGGTGCTCAAACAAAGATGAATGTTATCATGACAATTAAGACCCTCCCATGATAAAAGCTGGCTCATCCGATCCGTCCATTCGCTCGCTCCTTGAGCATCATCCTGACGTGGAGCCTCTGATCGAGACTGATTTCCACGGAATTGAGTTTGAAACCAACCGCCGTCGGCGAGTATCTCCAAGCCAATTCGGAGGAGAAATTGGCGGCGTTGTCGAGCTAATGGACAACAATCCGTTGGTTTGTGCTGACGAGGCATGGGTGCCATCTGCCGGTGGGACCTTAGCAGTCTTGGCCTTGGGACCACTGTTTGAAGCCGGTTTGATTGTAGAGCCTCCGGCAATTCTCCTTTCATTTGAAGATTCTGAAGAAGAAGTCTTAAGGGGGCTCGCGACGGTTGGATACAGCGGCAACATCACGCTTAACTGCGAAAATGGAGACTTAGGCTCGGTCAGAGGGTGTTATTGCATCGCCAAGTTTACGAACCCAAAGAGTTTCGATGAAATTGATGACATTTATGATGAGCGCTATGGGCGATCATTTATGGTGCGTCGCACCGAAGACCAACCGTGGGTAAAAGAACTGGTTGAGGGTAAACCTTGGGCGTGCTATCGACTTGAGCTAACCGAAGGAGAAAGCGAGAGCCTGTTGGCGATTCACATCATGGCCGACATCAACGGTAAGGCTGGCGCGGGGCAATATGTTCACACCATGAACATCATGTGCGGGCTTGAAGAATCGCTAGGGCTGGTTTAGGATAATGCTTCTTCTTGTGAGAATCTTTTTCACCAGAAGGCGTCACGTAGGATAGAAAACCTGCAATTGTGAATTGGTCTTCTTAAAGTAGCTTGGCTTTGCATGGCAATTCGCCAACCTGGAGGGGCCGGACCGCGGAGCGGTCGCAGACATTAGCCAGGTGGTCGTAGATTCAATGAGCCTTAGCGAAAATGCATCGAAGACCCCTGGGAAGTAGCCGAATCTGTCATAAGTCCGAGGTCGCCCCTAGTCGTTGTCGAAAAGGGTCTAGGTCGGATGGCGACCCCGGCAGTTACTGCCGCTGTTCTTTCAGCGATAATTCCCTTATTACGTCAAATCCAGGTCGATCTTCTTCGCTGGCTTCTGCTTTTCCGCTTCAACTGCCGCGATGTCCTCTTTCGAGCCAACCAAATAGTCCGCCCCGTCTCCTCCGACTTTTTCCCAAACCCCTTTTTCCGATTTTTTATAGGTCGAAAACCCCTTTTTGCCTGCGTCTTCGGCACCAGAGTGCCGTTGCAACTTAAACGTCGCACGGCTAACGATCTTCTTAATTTCCATCCCGCAGAATGGACAAAGGCTAAGGGCATCCTCGGAGATACTTTGCATAAGTTGTAGCTTGCCATCGCAGATGAAGCAATCTCGATCACAAGGCTCGTACTCGTAAATGGGCATCAGTTAAGCTATATTGTATCGGAATGAGTTCAGAAATCCTGCGCATTGTCGAATCAATTCCATCTTGTGCGAAGTGTTCTCGTCTAACCGATTGGTGCCAGGTAGTTGCGGCAAACCCGCCAAAACGGTTTGCAGGGCAGCAGTACTGGGCGAAGCCTGTGCCTCCCCTGGGCGATCCGAAAGCTGAATTCTTAATTGTCGGTCTTGCACCAGCAGCCCATGGGGCAAATCGAACTGGTCGAATGTTTACTGGTGACCGATCTGGAGATTGGCTATTCAGAGCTTTGCATAAAGCCGGTGTTTGTAACCAGCCCCATTCTTTGGATATTGACGATGGTCTAACGATATCAAATGCTCTTATCGTGGCAACTTGCCATTGCGCTCCCCCGGAAAACAAGCCAACAACGGAAGAGATTCGAAATTGTAACTTGTGGCTCTCTGGTGTGGTGAAGGCAAAAGCTTGGCGAGGCATTTTGTGCCTGGGTGGTATTGCATGGACGGAAACGCACCGAGTCTTTCGGGTCACGCCGCCAAAGTTTGGACACGGGGTTGCTTCAATCGTAGATTCAACTCGAATTGTCGCTAGTTATCACCCGAGTCAACAAAATACGTTTACCGGACGGCTAACCGAGCCAATGCTTGATGCCGCAGTGCAACGATGGCTCATGGGTCAGGAACAAACCTAACACTTGTGTCCGCGAAAACGACTACCCGTCCTCCGCTGGTGACGAAGAACCCAAGTTCAGACCGGGATGGATCTGCAATAGAAGCGGCATCCCCACCTCGAAAAGTATAGTTGAAGTCCTTTAGAACGTCCTTATTCTTAACATACGGTTGAAGTTTCGTTTCCCATTCTTCTTGGCCAGGGTAGGCATCATCGTTGTCAGATGCCAAAATGGCTAAGGCAGTTCCAACTTGCTTAGCTCTGTCAATTAGCTTCGCTAAAGCATCGGCATCGGTCAGCTTTTTGGCGAGGACCAGGTCAATCGATCGAATTTCTCGAAGGAGCAATGAACCCGCATCTTGATAAACGACAAAGTCGCTGGTTGGCGACAACAATGCCCTACCATAGCCAGGACCAATTCTTGCTCCACTGGGAATCTCGGATTTATCTTGTACCGATCCACGGACAACCGATATGGTTGCAAACTCACCAATATCAACTAGATTAAGCAAGGGCTCTGCTTGTCCCATCTTAAAGTCATTTCGTTCCTCTTCTGGTTTATACGGTCGTTGGGTGACTTTTCCAGTAGCACGATTCATGGTTAGTCGTAGCGGAACCCTCGGACTGGAGTGGACTACCATCGAGTGAAAATAGACATTCTCGCTATCGCCAGCTACTGGAAATGAAACCGCAATGTTTTCGCCAAAGTTAACCGTTGAACTCTTCCCTTCTGCCGACATGAGCGTGACATTACCGGTACGATTTCCAAACATGATAAATGGCGCAAATGCTTTGTCTCCGGCGTACATGATGTGTCCGGTACCAACATCAATATTTCTAATGTCTCCGGTTCTTAAGTCCAAAATGCCGCTCTTCTCGTTTGGCAAATAACCACTAAATACCAGGTGACTGTCATCGAACATCGCAGATACAAATGATGTAGTTGGAATTGTCAGTCGCTTCGTCGTTTTGTTGCCCCGATCATAAACGAGCCAACTCTTTGCTCCCTGTGGTTTCTCGGACACGTCAAGGATTAATTGTCGCTGAAAGAGGATGAGCCTGCCAGATTCGGAAATGGAAACTTGCGAAGTAACGCCGCTGGATATTGCCTCTGATGGCATGAGAGCAAAGGCTCTGGTTGCATCGCCGAAAACGGACTGAGCGCTCGCAATTATGCTTAGAAACGCGATCACGACAACAAAGATGGCTTTCATGGGTTTGGTATCCATTTCACGCTTCCATCGGCGTAGGCGACCGCTCGTCCTCCCGGTCCCATCGTGAATCCGAGCTCCGTCGTTGCCGGGTTTTCAAGTGAACTCAAACTACCCCCTTTGTATGTGTAGTTAAACCTCTTCAATAGGTCACCATCCTTGCAATATGGCAAGACCTTCGTATCCCATCCTTCTTGCCCAGGAAGAGATGAATCGTCCGTATCGGATGCATAGACCATGAGGCTAGTTGCGATCTGCTTCGCATCCATGATGGATTTTGCCTTCGCTGCGTCCAACAGTAACTTCTTCGCAAGTGCAAGATCAATCGGTTTTATCTCTCTGATGAGCAATGCCCCGGCATCCTCATAAGCAACACAATCACTCGTTGGCGCAAATCTTGGATTGCATTTTGCGGTTCCTAGTTTTGCCCTCAAAGGAACGTCGGCTTTCGTGTTTCTCGCCAAGTCCATCATCTTAACATAAGACAAGTCCCCAAGGTCTTCGAACCAAAATCGGGAAACAGGTCGATCATCATACCTTTGCAGCCGCAGTTCATCCCTGGGCTTCTCCACAAAGCTTGTGGCGCCAGTATCAATTCGGTAAACCAAGTGTCCAACCTGTGGAGTAGGAGCCTTTAACGTCGCAGCAAAAGTTATCGTACCGTGGTCCGATGCCAGTGGCTCAATGACCGAAACTTTGCTTGGCAACGAAATCAAAACAGACTGGCCATTGGGTCGTACTAGTGAAATTGTAGAATCCGAACTTCTGATGATGAAATACGGTGACGATGATTTTTCACCCGCATAAATGATCGATGCTATGTCAAAAGATGTTTTTGTGCTTGTGCCAGTCGACATATTCACGAAGCCTTGAGGATCCGAGGACTCAGCTCCGCTGAAGAAAATTGACTGGTCGTCGCCAAGGCAAATGAGTTCATCAGTGCTTTCCGGTACTTCAATTTTCGAATTTACTTTGGTTTTCCGGTCATACCGAAACCACTTGCTTCGATTTTGAACGTCCCGTCCGAGCAACTTTGCTTCGAAACTGGAGATTTCTACCTTTCGATAGATAATAAACCGGCCCGAACTCGAGAAATCAACATTGCTTACAATTCCGCTTGAGACCACTTCAGCGGGAAGAAGAACATAAGAGTCCTTATCATCCCCAAACAAGTCTTGAGCGCTCGCGAGAGTGCTGATGACGAGACCTAGTGCGATTGCGATTATTTTCATTTCAGTCCAAACAAATCATGATTATGGATTTGGAACCCATTTCACGCTTCCATCGGCGTAAGCAACGGCTCGACCACCAGGACCCATTGTAAATCCGAGTTCCGTCGCTGACGGATTTGCAATTGAACTTAAGCTTCCACCTTTGTACGTGTAGTTAAAGTTCTTCAGCAAGTCAGCATTTTTGAAGTATGGTGCTACTTTATGTTCCCAACCTTCGGCTCCAGGAAGGACGTCGTCTGCGTCCGAGGCATAAACGATTAAGCCAAGCGCCGCCTGTTTGGCGTCAGACATAGCATTTGCCTTAGCTGCAGCAGTTTGGAGTTTTCGTGCCAATTCTGAATCCATCGGACGAATATCTCGAAGCAAAAGGGCACCTGCATCCTCATACGCAACGCAATCGTTGGATGGGCTAAAAGTTGGATTGCAATTGATGGCACCAAGTTTTGCCTTAGTGGGCAAGTCTGACTTCAGATCTTTCTTAAGATTCGCAAGTTTGATGAAATTTGAATCGCCAATGGCTTCAAACCAAAATTCTCGCGGTGAATCGTTGGAACGCATATCTGCGGCCCATTCTGCTTGCGTTTGAATAACAAATTCAGCCGTTCTGTTGGTCGACGAATACGAAAGACGACCGACTTTATTCGGATCTCCGGAAATCATAGCGGAAAAGACAATGTCCTTACTCTTCGTTTGTATTGGTTGAAAAATATGGATCTTTGGCGGAACTTTGAACGACAGACTTTGTCCGTTCGGCTTTACTAACATCAGTTGGGTGTCGCTCGTGGAGAAAACAAAGTATGGAGCCCAACTCAGTTCGCCATAGTATTCAAATTTTTCCAGGTCAAAATTCGTTTTACTAGTTATGCCAGTTTTAAGGTCAATAAACCCTTGGGGCTCTTTCGTTGTATCGCCAGAAAAAAAGACAGTTTGATCATCACCAAGGAACAAGACTTCCTTGGTTGAATCTGGTACCTGAATCTTTAAATTCACCTTGGTGGTTCGATCATATCGATACCAAGAAGTTTTCGTCGGCAATTCTTTGTTGACCAATCTTGCTTCGAAATTCGAAGTATCTGCCTTTTGGTAAGTGATGTATCGCCCGGAAGTTGAAAATTGAACTTGACCAACCAAGCCGCTGGAAACTACTTCAGCCGGTAAGAGTAAAAAGGTTTTCTTGTCGTCTCCGAACATTTCCTGACCGTTACTCATTGCGAACAGACTTGTCAGAAGGAGTAAAGCGAAGTTCTTCATAGGCTTACTCTTGAATCATATCAAGAATTTGATCAACGTTTGCCTTTTAGAGCATCAGAAAGTTCTACTTTCGCACCTGGAATCAGTCCGAATTTAGCCGAAAGCCCTTGTTTAACTTCGATGACATAAAAATAGTCGCCCGCGGGTTTCACTGGATCGTCGTTCATGGCTTTTCCAATCCCAACATTGAGGACCTTTTTGTCCTTGGAAATGTAGTCAATATCAAGCGGCAAAATCGTGTTATGCATCCAAAAAGCGTAGTTACCCGAAAGCTTTTGAACCTCAGGAAAGACGAAGATCATTCCCTCGTCATCTTTGACCTCATGGTCTCTTAAGAACATCATGCCTTCCCTTCGCTTATCTTCGTCGTCCATGATCCAAAGCTTGAGGTCCCCACCCGGAGTTTTGATTGTGGTGGTTTCCAGGCTGTCGGTTTGAAAAATACGATCGGGATTCTTGACGCCATAAACACTTGGCTCATTGTTTGAGTTAACTGGAGAGGAAGTTGGTTCGTTATTGGTAGAAGTTGGGGTTGGGTTACATCCGACAATGCCAACGAGTACTAGGACCGAAAGAATCGTTACCTTACGCACTTGCAGACTCCAATGTTGGCGGTGTGTAAGCCGTAGATTTTGATTCAAAAACATCAATATCGGATCCCAGCTTTAACGTTGTACCGATAAGGTCAAGACCTTCAATGAGCGCGAGTTTGGTTGCCTCATTAATCTGAAATGAGAACGAATGATCCGCACACGTCACCGTTTGATTCGGTAAATCGACCGTAATAGTCGAGCCCGTTGGCATTTCAGCCAAGATTGCGTGATCAGCTGGTTCAAGTTCAATTAGTAGCAAACCGCAGTTGGCCGAGTTTCCCCGGAAAATGTCAGAAAAGCCAGGTGACGTCTCCCCCTTTCTCGAAATGACGCATTGAAAGCCAGCTTGTTGAATCGCCCAAACCGCATGTTCACGTGAAGACCCGCATCCAAAGTTAGTGCCTACAACTAAGATCGAAGCACCCTGAGCCTCTGGTTGGTCAAGTACGAACGATTCGTTTCGGACATCGCTAAATAGCAGTTCTCCATAGCCGCTCTTTTCAACTTTTGAAAGGAAGCGGGCAGGGATAATTCGATCGGTATCAACCTGGTCCTCGTTGAGAACCGCGATTTTGCCAGAATGGGTTGTAAAGCCGGACACGACTTAAGTTTGTCACATCTTTTGTGGGTTTCAGTTCATAATTCAAGCGGAATGCTCTCTCCAACTTTCGAAGAATATCTCGCGCTTTCGGTCGATGGCAAAGCAGTCGCGGTTTACCAAGACATTCGGGCGGACATCGAAACTCCCGTCAGCGCCTATTGGAAGTTGGCTTACGATCAAACATATAGCTTTCTACTGGAGAGTGTTACCGGCGGCGAACAACTTGCCCGATACTCAATCCTGGGTGTTACTCCCAAGAAGGTAATCCGATGCAAAAATGGCAAGGGGCGAATTGTTTCGCGAGGAATTGAACAACCATTTAGTCTCCCGGAAGGCAAAGACCCACTTGACGTATTGAAAGAAGAGCTGAGTACTATCACTCCGATTCCGTTGCCCGGTCTCAAGCACTTTATGGGCGGAGCGGTAGGAATGATGGCGTACGACATCGTTCGATATTTTGAAAAACTGCCAGACACATGCAAAGACGATTTAAAGGTCGATGACCTCGCCATGATGATCACAAATCATGTTGTGGTTTTCGATCATGTCAAAAACATCATTCGAGTCGTAGTGATGGCCGATGGAACACGCGCTAGTTATGACGATGCGGTGAAGGAAATCCAGTGGGTTATTGGTCGTTTGTCGCAGCCGTTGCCACCACTTCCCAAGGGTGGCATTCACGCCCCAAAAATGTCATCGAACCAATCACAAGAACAGTTTGAAGGCAATGTGCGGAAAATGAAGGAGTACCTTCGACAAGGTGACGGACAACAAATGGTGCCATCCCTCCGGTTCAAGGCAGAACCTGTAACTGATCCACTTTCGATCTATCGAGCCCTCAGAAGTATCAATCCATCACCCTACATGTTCCTTCTCCAATTTGGAGACTTTGAGCTGATTGGGGCTTCGCCCGAAATCATGGTTTCATTGCATGATGGAAGCGCTCGGGTCAGGCCAATTGCCGGCACTCGCTGGAGGGGGCAGTCCGAAGAAGAGGATGAGAGATTGGCCGAAGAACTCATCAAAGATGAAAAGGAGCGAGCCGAGCACATTATGTTGGTGGACCTCGGGCGAAACGATATTGGCCGCGTGGCAAAATACGGTTCGGTAAAAGTCAATGAACTAATGGTCATTGAAAAATATAGCCACGTAATGCACATCGTCAGCGACGTAACTGGAGAACTTCGAGAAGAATTCGATGCCTATGATCTGATTCGTGCTACCGTCCCCGCCGGAACAACGAGTGGATCACCCAAGGTTCATGCAATGGAAATTATTGATCAGCTCGAACCAACACGCCGTGGTGCATACGCCGGAACGGTTGGAGTGATCGGGTATGACGGCAATATGGACACCTGCATTGCCCTCAGAACGATTTTTAAGCGCGGAAGCGTTGCGTATGTGCAAGCCGGATGTGGAGTCGTGTATGATTCCGATCCCACGTCAGAATACGTCGAAGCTCAAAACAAAGCGAAAGCTTGCCTTAAGGCGATTGAAGTTGCAAATCAGGGAATCTAGTCAGTTCCAATCTTAAGTTCATCAAGCAATCGCTCTAGGACATCCTCGTCGTAGCGATCCATCTTGCTGGCTCGGTTCATTTCGAGGTCAGCTTCTTCAATTTGATCGTTTGCCCTAAGCAGTTCTTCGAGCAAACCGTAATACAGGTTTTTGGAAGGATCCAAATCGCTAGCGAGACGAACTGACTTGATTGCCTCGGTTTTCATTCCGAGGTGCCAAAACGGCACGACGCAACGCAAATAATAGTAATCGTCCCCCGGTGAAAGCTCGACCGCAGCCCGCAAAGATTGCAGTGCTTCATTATAATTTCCTAACTGAACATTGAGTTCTCCAGTCCAGAAGTGGAAATAGGCTTCGTCGGGCTTGGCAATAATCGCGTTGACGGCGTATTCCATGGCTTGGCTCGGAGCGCCAGCTTCACTGAGAGTTTCTGCCATTTTAAAGTTGAAATAGGCGCTACCCGGTTCTTTCTCAAGTGCCATGCGCAAATGATTTATAGACTCTCGGTATTTACCGTAACGCTTCATTAAGTCAGCGATACCAGCATGGGCATCGACCGCATCGGGCTTTAAGCCCAAGGCTTTTTCATACTGACGATACGCTTGAGGAAATTGATCAGCGGTCTCCAATGCTCCGGCCAAATCAAGTCGTGATGAGACGTCGGTTACGTCTCTCAGTTCGACGGCGTGACGAAAATGCTCAATTGCCTCGGAGTATTTTCCGGCGTCAAGGCTGAGTCTGCCTAATTGATCGCTCTCATCCGGGCTATTTCCCTTTCGTATTGTTGGAACTTCTGTTGCATTTGGGTCCTGAAATGCTCCAAATAGGTCAGCAATTGCCTTGTAGGTGTCACTCATTGTCAGTCTTTCGTTAGGTCAATAATATCGGATGCGGAACCAGCTCCAACAACCCGAATGAAAATGGTTGCCGGGTAGCTTGAACCTGAGAGCGGCATAGTTACCAATTTAACCTTTCGGTTTTCACCTGGAGCCAGGTGATATCGAGCAATCCGTGCCTCTCGCTTTGGAGTCATTTTTGGCGTAATCACATAGCGATTGTCCACAAAGAAGATTGCTCCGGAATATCCCGCACTTGGTTCAAAAATAAGCTCGACGTCGGCTCCAACTTTTTGCGGGTTGGAGAGGTTTCCCTCAATGTCGTATACAACCCCGAAGTTACCGTCCAACCGGCCAGAACTGTCTTGTCTAATGATTGACTTTTGACCTAATCGAACTGTGGTAAATCTTCCACCAACGGCAAAGTCAACCGTTTCTGACCGATAAGGGGTTGGGTAGACGTGTTCGGAAATCAAGTAGTCGGTGGAATCCCAACTTCGAATTGGCAATGACCCAACTTCTCGCCATGGCGTCGAGCTACTCAAAGTTGGAAACCACCTCGGCTCAAGATCATCTAAGCCCAATGCGTCAGTTCGAACGAGGACCTTCGATTCTCCGCCAATATGACGAATAGCGCACAACCCGCTTATAACGGCTTTTGGCTTAAGCTTGCGGCAGGATATTGGGATACTCGACTTGGCGGGAATCCTTACCACTTCCCCACTATCGCTAATCCAGGCCCGCAGAAAAAGATCTCCAGCCCGAAGTCCAGCTCCTACGGGGTCCATAGTCGGAGCCGAATCGCCGGGAGTCAAGCTCACTCGAACTTCTTGGTCAGAGTTATTGACAATCATGGTTCGAACAACCATGAGCCGCGAAGTATCGTTGATGTGATGATAGAGTAATCGAGCCGACTGATCTGGGTCTAGTTCGGCGGCAAATAGATTCTCTTTTTTCGTAATCCGCTCTGGGTCGTTGCAATACCAAAGGGAATCCTCATTTTTCGGCATCAGACCAATGTTGTTTACTCTGACTGTCACCGTACCCACTTTGGGAATTGTTCCCGGGGCGGTGATCGAAACCTTTACTGGAATATTCAACGCCATTCCCGGCCCGATAGACGGAACATTTGAAAACTTCAAAGCCATTTTTGCCAAAGGGGCAAATTTTAGTTGGTTCTTGAGTGAGCCTTCGATCGTGCCCTGCACAGTTCCGGCGATTGCAGGTTTGCCACTTACCGTGGCGGTAACCGTGGCTGGAATTGAGGCGGCATATGGCTTGACCGAAAAAGTTATTTGCTTAACTTTGCTGTTTGAACGGATTGTAATAAACCCAGCACCTGGCCTTAGGCCCGTAGCTACCACGCCGGATCCGCTACGTTTTAATTCTAAAATCAATGGGTCTGACGAAGTGAATTTTGAGACCGGTGAATCTCCTGGTACACCGACGGCACTTGAGTCGCCAACGCCAAGGCGAATTGCATCATTTTTCGCAAACGAAAATGATGCAATCGCAAAGCATCCGACTATCGGACCCAAAATCTTGTGAAACAAACCCATAACGAGCGAACCTTATAAAGGTACCCGTCAATATTTGAGCCAGTCACGTCAAATTTCGATTCTATTGCCACTTGGCGAGGTTCAATTCAGCCGGGATCGAGACATCAACATGCTTAGGAACCACCCGAATTGTATATCCTTGGTGTCCAGGATGGGTGCAGAGAATATTTCCTTGAAATACAGCTTTCGAATCCTCGTAAGCTTTAAATACTAAGTCAATTGGTTCCGTGTCCGTCAGTTCCCGATTCATTCCAACTTTCCCGGTAACCGCTTGGACTCGGACGTCGTCCGCCGATAGTGCTCCAAGATTCACCTGGGCTGTAATTTCGAGAGGACTTCCCAACCAATTGGATGATCCGGCATTATCTGTCACTCCCAAAATTTGCACTTGCGGCCACCCTTCCTGAACTCGAGTTCTCCACTCGAGACCGGCTTTGGCCCGGGCCGAACCATTGGCACTCATTTCAAGGTACTTGGTGGATGCGGGAACATAAAACTTGTTGGTGTACTCCTGAACCATTCGATCAGTACTGAAAAACGGTCCCAATTGTTTAAAGCTTTGTCGAATCATCGCTAACCATCCTAGCGGCATACCTTGCTCAACTCGATGATAGAATATTGGAGACAGTTGATTTTCTAAGACGTCGTATAAGGAATGAGAATCGAGCCAATCTTGGTGCCCTGAATCCAGCCCCTCAGATCGGTCTCCAATCACAAATCCGAGGGCAGGATCATATCCTTCATCCCACCAGCCATCAAGAATGGAACAGTTCAGCCCACCATTCGGGACAACTTTCATTCCGCTCGTGCCGGACGCTTCATAGGGTCGCCTAGGATTGTTCAGCCAGACATCAACGCCCTGGACTAACATTCGTGCCACACCCATATCGTAGTCCTCTAAGAAGACCATTCTGGACCGAGCTCCTCCGTCATTGATGAATTTGTACAGTTCTTGGATCAGACCCTTACCGGCGTCGTCGCGTGGGTGAGACTTTCCAGAAATGACAATTTGAACAGGTCGTTCAGTGTGATGCAAGATTGCTTTGAGGCGATCCGGATCGCTGATCATCAGAGAGCCACGCTTATAGGTTGCAAACCGTCGGGCGAAACCGATCGTGAGAATTCTTGGATCGAGAATGCTACTAATGAACGTCTGATCGACTCGACTGTTCATATGTCGCTTTGCTAAGCTTGCTTCGAGCCTCTTGCGGACATATCGAACGAGTGCTCCACGTTGATCTTCTCGTACTTGCCAAAGTTCAGAGTCGGGAATCTTGTCGACGCCGAGCCAGTTTGCTGGATCGCTCGGGTTTCTGCGCCAACTGTTGCCGCAGTACTCATCCAAAAGCTGAGCCATTTTACGACCGACCCACGTCATTGTGTGGATGCCGTTCGTCACATGATCAATGGGAACTTCGTTCTCGGGATACTCAGACCAACGAGCCGAAAACATCGATCGCGAGACTTCGCCATGAAGTTTTGCAACGCCATTAACCCGATTTGCCGTCTCCATCGCCAAGATCGCCATGTTGAAAGATTCGGACTCATTTTCTGCATCAAACCGACCTAGCTTGATAAAGTCTTCAAATTTGATTCGAGCCTTGGCAACATTGCTGGCCATGTACTTTTCGAGAAGCTTAGGGGTGAACAGATCAAACCCGGCCGGAACCGGAGTGTGGGTAGTAAAAACATTGCCGTGGACGGTCGCTGCACGTGCAGTTCGGAAATCACAATCGTGTTCTTCAACGTACTGCTTGATTCGTTCAATGGCAAGAAACGCAGCGTGTCCCTCATTCATGTGACAAACCGTTGGTTTGATACCCAGGGCGGCAAGAGCCTTCATGCCACCAATACCCAAGATCACTTCCTGGCGGATTCGCATTTCCTCGTCACCGGAATATAGTGAGTCGGTGATTTCCTGATCTCCAGGTGCATTCTCAAGGACGTTGCTATCCAACAGATAAAGGGGAATTCTGCCGATATCTGCCCGCCAAATTTGAAGAGTTACCACTCTATCGGGAAACTCAATCGGAACCCTGATCGGGTCGCCGTTTTCGTCTCGCATGAGTTGCAAGGGCATCTGATAGAAGTCGTATTCGGGATAGATTTCTTGTTGCCAGCCGTCGTGATTCAGTTGTTGTCGGAAATAGCCCCGATTGTAAAGCAGTCCTAAACCAACCAGCGGTAGCCCAATATCTGAAGCCGTTTTGAGATGATCACCCGCAAGTACACCGAGCCCACCACTATAAATGGGGAGACCCTCAGTAATGCCGAATTCAAAGCAGAAGTACGCTATTTTTGCGACATCTTTTTGGTCTGGATGCTCCCGATCAAACCATGTTTCGGCTGCCAGGTAATCCTCTAGGATTTGAGTACACGCTTTTAGGCGTCCGAGGAACAAGGCGTCCTTTGCCAAAATCTCCCAGCGTTCTTTGGAAATCCTGTTCAGATATAGGATCGTGTTGTGTTCACACTGTTCCCAAATGTCTTTGTCGATGCTTCGAAAAAGATCACGAATCTCGTGGTTCCAAGACCAAAGAAAATTTCGTGCAAGCCTTTTGAGCGGTTTTAGTGGTTCGGGAAGCTCGGAAACGACTTCAAACGCCCTCGAGAACTTTGGATTCTTCATTACCTAGTATTTATTCTAGGGTATTTGACGAGTACAATTCAGCCCTAATCGGGTTTATTTAAGGTAGAACCGATTGGTTTTTACATGTTAGAGATTAAAGGTATTAACGTCTTCTACGGTGCAATTCAGGCACTGGACGATGTTTCCATTCAAGTACGACCGGGCGAAATTGTCGCAATTATTGGTTCCAACGGAGCCGGAAAATCGACTTTGCTCAGGACAATCAGTGGTCTCATTCGAGCCCGAACCGGTTCGATTTCATACAACGACGTTGATATCACTGATAGTCAGCCCCACGAAATCGTGAAAATGGGATTGAGTCAAGCACCGGAAGGGCGACGTATTTTTACAAACATGTCGGTTCAGGAAAACCTTCAGCTTGGAGCCTATCTTCGGAAGGACAACAAGGTTCAATCGGATATGGACGCTTTGTTGGATCGTTTCCCACGTCTTCGCGAAAGATTCAAACAAAGCGCCGGAACTCTAAGCGGTGGAGAGCAACAAATGCTCGCGATTTCTCGGGCGCTAATGTCGAATCCTGAAATTCTGTTGCTCGATGAGCCCTCTTTGGGATTGGCCCCATTTTTGATTACCGAGATTTTTAACATCGTCAAGGATCTCAACCGAGATGGCAAGACAGTTTTGATCGTCGAACAGAACGCAAATCGAGCTCTCGAAATCTCCGACCGTGCTTACGTTCTTGAGACGGGAGTAGTTGTATTGGAAGGAACTGGAAAGGACCTCTTGGTTGATCCAAAAGTCAAAGAGGCCTATTTAGGTGGCTGATGCTCGCAACTTTACGATTTGTCTCGCTAGATAAGACTCACATTCCAAAAATTTTGGAAATTGAGCAAGTGACTCATTCTGCACCTTGGTCCCAGCGAAGTTTTGAAAATGAACTTGAGCATAAGTATGGGATTTTCCTTGTGGGGCTCGTGGAAGGCGATGTCAGCGCATACGGTGGAGTCTGGATATTAGTTGACGAAGCTCATGTAACCAACGTCGTGGTTAAGTCCGAGCTACGAGGTCAAGGTATCGGTAGAAAACTCATGATCGACCTCCTAACTAAGGCTAGGGCAAAGGGCGCCGTTTGCGCCACTCTGGAAGTGCGGGCTTCAAATGCTGCTGCAATTCATTTATATGAGGACCTAGGTTTCGTTCAATCAACCGTACGCAAGCAATATTATCCAGACAATAAGGAAGACGCCGTCGTGATGATGCTCAACGACTTGTTGAAGTGGGATCACTGATCAAAATGATCCCTTTTTTCGGTGGTCCAATTCTCGCAATCGAGACCAGTTGTGACGAAACCTCGGCCTCAGTCATTGTTGGCAACGCTGTTTACAGTAATATCATCAGCTCTCAGATTTCGATGCATAAGCAATGGGGCGGAATTGTACCGGAAGCCGCTGCAAGAGCCCACATTGAATCTATTCTTCCCGTTATTCAACAAGCTTTGACAGCGGCTAATGTTGTTTTGACTGACATTCAAGCAATTGCGGTCACGAATCGTCCGGGACTGGTTGGGGCTCTTTCGGTGGGAGTTACGGCGGCAAAAGCACTAGCATTTTCCCTCAAGATTCCATTTATTGGCGTTGACCATTTGGAGGGGCATTTGTTGGCTTGTTTGGCGGATCAGACGGAACTTCCCTTTCCAATGCTCACTCTCCTAGTCTCGGGAGGGCATAGCGAACTTGTCCTCATGAGCGGACTTGGACAATATGAACTGATTGGGCAAACCAGAGACGACGCTGCCGGCGAGACATTTGACAAAGGAGCCAGGCTCTTGGGTTTGGGCTATCCTGGTGGCAGGAAGATCCAAGAATTGGCCTTGACCGGAAATCCAAAGCGATACGCATTGCCAAGAGGATTGGCGAAGGAACGCTACGACCTGAGTTTTAGTGGCCTAAAGACGGCTATGCTACGTCTAGTCGAGGCTGAAGGAGCCAGTATCAGCATTCCCGATGCATGTGCGTCCCTGCAGTCGGCGATTTGCGATTCGCTCTTGGTTAAATTTAGAAATGCGATTGAAGACTTTTCGCCAAATTCAATTGGGCTTTGTGGTGGAGTGGCAGCAAATGAAGAGCTGCGGCGACAAATTCTTGCCCTCGGTGATAGATATGGTTTGCCGGTGGTAATTCCATCTTCCGAATTGTGTACCGACAACGCAGCGATGATCGGGCTTGCCGCCTCACATCGGCTGGCTAGGGGCGAAAGTAGCCCGATGTCCCTTGAAGTGCATCCAAACTCAATTCTCTTTTCTCTGAGCCTTGAGCCTTGAGCCTTGAGCCTTGAGCCTTGAGCCTTGAGCCTTGACCTCAAGCTCGAGGATGAGCACTTTGATATCGGTTCTTCACTTCGTCATTCTGAAGTTCGGTGTAAACCTGCGTAGTCGCGATCGACTCGTGTCCAAGTAACTCTTGAACAGCCCGTAAGTCGGCTCCACCTTGCAGAAGATGAACCGCATAGGTGTGTCGCAATGTATGTGGTCCAATTGCACCCTTGACTCCAGCAATTCGAGCTATTTTTGAAATGAGTGAATAGATTGCCTGGCGAGACAGCGGTTTGCCTCTTTGGGATAAGAACACAGACCCGGTTGGAGCCTTGATGAATCCATCTCGAACTTCATCAATGTAGTTTTTGAGGGAATCATTGGTCTGCTTGGGGAGAGGTACCATTCTGGTTTTGTTGCGTTTTCCGGTTACGCGAATCGAACTCGAAGCAAGGTCAACTTGAGTCATATCAAGATTTAGGAGTTCCGAAACACGGAGCCCAGCACCATACAGCAGTTCAAGAATCGCAATGTTTCGGAGGTGGGAGTTTGTATCATTTTTAAGGCTAAGCATTCCTTGAACGGCACCACTGTCGATTGCTTTCGGAAGTCGTTTGCCAATCTTGAACCCTCCAGTTGACGGCAAATCAACCGTAAATTGCACGTTGTTCTTACGTAGGAACTTGAGGAAGCTGCGAAAAGAACTTGCCTTTCGCTGAGCCGATCGTCGAGACGGAACTTTGGCGAGGAATAGGTCAAAAAGTTGAAGATGAGGGTGAGAGAGGTCTTCCCAATGTTCAAGTGAATCTTCGAGGACCGCAACAACCTCGTCAAGGTCACGCGAATAGGCTTCCAGGGTATGGATTGATGCCCCTTTTTCTATTTTGAGATAGTCCAGGAACCACTCTACGGACTCGCGGAGGTCTTCTTTCGTTGCCATA
>JAYVHY010000057.1:0-27939 GCA_043770615.1 Armatimonadota bacterium
GACTTCTCAAGCATTCCCAAAAAGGACTTTTCGCCCGAAAGCTGCTCATCCGAGACTTCCCCGACCGACTTCAAGTTCTGCGTACCCCGAAAAACGACCTCTTTGTCCGCGGCTTGACCGTGAAAATCAAGCAGAATTCCCTTCCCAAATCTGGTCCGAACCGAATCTACCGCCTTCCGAACCGCGTCATGATACATCTTGTGCTGCTCCCTCGCCGCGTCAGATTCCGCCCCGTATTTCGCCGGACGATTTACGTCGGCAAACTTCCGTGAAAACTTCGCAATCACCACCCACGGCTTCTTTCCAAAAACCTTTTCGACCTCACCAGCCGTTTCCCGAGCGAGTACATCGGTTCTGGTGTCGGTTACGACCACGAATCCAGGCAACGAGCTATCCTTTCGCTCGGCTGCTCCCGGAATTACTCTGGTTCCACCGTGAGGAGCAGTGATGACGATCGGTAAATCACCCTCCACGATTTCAATGAGATCCGAATTCATCGAAGCGAAGCAAAGCAAAGTAGCAAAGATCATTTCAATATCTTAGCCTCAAAATCGACTCCCCATGATCCTCCCTCCCTTAAGAAACTATAAATCGGGAGGATGTTGCTAAGCCTTCAATTTGATCGTAATAATCTCAAACGGTTTATAGGAGAATTGAACCAAGCCATCGCTGATTTCCAGCTCACCAATCTCATTCTCTTCCAAGTCACACATCATCGCTTCACCGGGCACATTGATGCAGAACAGCTCTGCGTGACCTCGACTGTTATGACATTCGTAGATGCGAACGATCAAGTCATCCGAATCTTCCGCTTTCTTAACTGTCTCAATCACGATGTTTCGGTCGTCACAAGTGACCAGCGGATCCATCTGTCCAAGTTTGCCCGCTGTTGGCTCCATGAACGCATACCGAAGAGGCGCGTTGTGAGAGTAGGCCGCATGAACAACGTCCGCATAGTTGTAAGGGCCAAAGTGAGGGAGAAGGACATAACTAAATCGATGCAAGCCCATATCACATTCGGGGTCAGGTGCTTTCGGCGCCCTTAACAACGACATCCGCATAACGTTGGCATGAATATCGTGCCCATACTTTCCATCGTTAAGCAGCGCAACTCCCAGGTCGCCCTCACTCAAATCAACCCACTTTTGCGCGCAGACTTCAAACCTCGCCATATCCCAACTTGTGTTGTAATGGGTCGGACGCTCAACATTACCAAACTGGATCTCATAGTTAGCCCTTGCCGCATTCACATTAACTGGGAACGCAACCTTAAGCATCTTGTCTTCCTCATGCCAGTCAATTTCGGTATCAAACCTGACTCCAGGCGTAGGTCCGAGCGAGATCCTTTGCCGTATCGTTGACTTGCCAAATTTCTTGACTACCTCAACCGCAACGCGAACCGGACCCCGTTCAACCAACTCAACACTCTCACTTTTTAAAAGGTCTTGAGTTGTTTCGTAAGCATAAACGTCAACATCCCAAGCACTCCAAAAGAGTGGCTTATCCTCCATCAACTGGAAGACGTTCCCAAGCTTCCCAGGCTCTAAGAACTCGGTTCCATCCTCCAAACTTTGAATCGACGAAATGTTTCCATTCACGTCGAACCGCACCGAGAACTGATCGTTTTCAATCTTCCTGGATGAAGCTTTCAGTCGATTCTTGATCGGGCTTCCAAATTCCCGAAAGTCACCAATGGCAACCGAACTCAAGGCATCCTGCGGAGTCTCAAAAATCAACTTTCGCTCGCCGAATTCCTCCACCAATTGGGTTGGCAAGAACTCTTCGCCTACCTTTATTCCAACTGGAATTTCCGCATCACCCCAGGCTACCGACGCCTGCGTTGGCACGTTTCCATTTTGAAAAACAACAATTGGCTTTGAAAATTCATATGAGTCCAACTTCTTTCCAATTTTCACCAACGAATCCTGAATGACTTCTTGACCCGCCTTCTCAACTGCCGCGTAATCAACCTTGCTGTCAACATAAACTTCGTTTACCGACGACCCGGGAATAATATCGTGAAATTGGTTCAAAAGAACAAGCTTCCATGCTTCTTCAAGCTTTTTTGAGGGATGCTTCGAGCCAGTAAAACAACTCAACCAATCCGCATCTCGAAGTAAGAATTCGCACGATCTGTTCGACTTCTTATTGGCTGCTTGGCTCGTATAGGTTCCTCGATGAAGCTCCAGATAGAGCTCACCCACCCAAGTCATCAAGTCTTTACTCTTCGCTTTTGCCTCCCGGAAAAAGTCAATTGCTTTCTTGCCAAACATGACTTCGGGATAGTTCGGCGCTAATCTGCCACGCTTGATGAACTCCATGTGCTTTTCGGTCGGTCCGCCTCCACCATCGCCATGACCAAATATGTACAAGGAGTTCTCCGCCCTACCATGATCCTTATAGTTCTTAACCGACTGGATGACTTCCTTTGGTTCGCAGGAAGCATTGTACGTGTCAGCCGGCGGAAAGTGAGACCAAACCTTCGTACCGTCAATCCCCTGCCACCAAAAAGTATGGTGAGGAAACTTATTGAACTGGTTCCAACTGATCTTCTGAGTCAAGAAATAGCTAATATTGAACTTTTCAAGGATCTGTGGCAAAGCTGCCGAGTAACCAAAAACATCCGGAAGCCACATGTCATGGGTTGTATAACCAAGCTTGTCCCTAAAGTATCGCTTGCCATAGAGGAATTGTCGAATCAATGACTCAGACCCAGTGAGGTTACAGTCTGCCTCAACCCACATCGACCCAACTGGCTCCCATTGCCCGCGAACTATTGCGTCTTTGACTCGACCAAACAGTTTCGGATATTCCAGCTCGAGCCATTCATATTGACTCGCCTGCGAATGAACAAAAACGTAATTGGGATACTTCTCCATCATCGCCAATTGAGTGGCAGTCGTATGAGCCATCTTCTTCTTGGTAATTGAAATCGGCCATAGCCATGCAGTGTCTAAGTGAGCGTGACCAACCGGGTAAATCGTGTGTTTGAATTCAGTATTGAGACTGCCTAGTGCGTCCTTGATGGTCTTTCTACATCGTGCAATAGCTTCTTCGCCATCTTTTGCAAAGTAATTGACAACCTCGTTCAGAGCCCTTAAGAGAGTATGGAAACTTGGATCATCTTGCGGAACCGATTCCAGCAGGTTCAAAGAAAAATCCAGATCAAAGCACAGTGCTTTGACTGCGTTGTTTACGACAACGAGATCAGCAAATTCGACCTTCTCGACGGTCTGTTCCCTCGGCAATTCTTTCAAGTGAACTCTACATTGCGGGTTCTTGGTATAGGCTTCGAGAATATAAGTCACCGATTCTCCGCCCTTAACTGGCCCTTCCGTCGGTAGTGTGCCTCCAGTCAAAAAACCGAAGTCTGTATGTTCATAATCAACTCCTCGATATGGAGAATTGTCTTTCCAAAGTGTCCGTTCACTGCCAATTTCGGCATGGACTACAACTTCATTTCCTGCCCAGTATTTTGGTACTGTTCCAGTTAATCTAAACCAAAAAGTTGTGTAGGCAGGACCATACTCAAAACCCTTTTCAACGACTTGCCAAGGTCCCTTCTCAGCCTCCTTTTGAGTTCGACAAGGATTGGTGTTAATCTCAATCCGCAATGGCTCACGGTCACCATAAATTCTTGGCTTCAATTCGGTTTTGAGGAACATTGCGATGCGCCTCAAAGTTAAGTCATTATGTTTTAACATTGCAATTAGTGAACAGATTGCTAAAATTCTAAGTGTTTCTTATAGACAAATACCAACAATACTCGTTAGAGTGATCAAGTATGAACATGTTAAGCACGGTAGTTGCCGCGCTTTATAGTGGTAGCGATGTAAGATCCCACATTCGGATTGCAAGAGCGTCCCAAATAGTTTCATGCCTTCGCCGAAACACTTCTGTCGGCTCGGAGATTACCTGGTTCGAAGTGATTGAGGCTCTCAGGAAGGATAATTTTCCTCGCGAGGCACAGTTCCTCAGCGATGATGCGAATTTTGATTTAGCCCATCAGTTAGTCGAGAGCGGAAAAATTATCACGCTTGGTTGTGAAAGCTATCCAAAAATGCTCGTTACATCTATGGGGGTCAATGCTCCGCCAATTCTTTGGATCAGTAACCCAGCCATGCAAAAAACTCCACCTTGGGTCAATGAAGACGGCACCCCGAAGATTTGTGTGTCTGGCGTCGGATGCCGGGTTCCCTTGTCAATCGGTATGGCTATTGCCAAGGAAGTTGGCATCTGGACTGCTAAAAATCAATACCTAGCGGTTTCTGGCGGAGCCCAGGGTTGTGACACAACCTTCGGCAATTCAGCCTTTGGTGCCGGTGGGAAAGTCGTTCATATTCTTCCGTATGGTCTAAGCAACATGCCCCTTAACCTGCGGGGCAACGCAGTTTCCGTCTGCCCACCAACCGAGAAATTTAGCTCAGGAAGAGCAATAGAAAGAAACAACCTTATTTACTCATTTGGCCACATGACCGTTGTTTGTTCGGCACGCTATCGTCAGGGTGGCTCTTGGCTCGGTGCTTCGAATGCAGTAAAAGATCATAAGCCAGTCGTTTTTGCTGATTGGACTTCGACTGGTGCCGTGGCAGAAATGGAAAGCCATACGCAAGGAACCTACGGTCTTGCCCAAAGAGCACTTGCAAATTTAGGTTGTAGGGCAATGAAGCTTGACATTCAAACTTTTCGTGCCGATCTTCCAGCAGCCCTTGATGCTAGCCTCCAATGGTCGCTAGATATGGTTGCGGGAAACATCAACTCCGGTCTATTTGAGGCTTCTTGAGTTCATGCGAAGGTGAAAACGACCTTTCCAGCCTTTCCAGCCTTCATCAATTCCATCGCATCCTGAAACTGCGTGTAATGCATGACATGGGTCACAACTGGGTCGAGGATTAGTTTGCCGCTTTCCAATAAGTTGCTCATCTGATCCCATGTCTCCCAAAGTCGCCTTCCAACGATTGCATGGATATCAATTCCCTTGAAAATGAGGTCATTAACGTTCACAGACTGAGAAACTTCCGAATAAACCCCGAGAAGAGAAAGTCGCCCTCCTGGCCGAACAACCTGACAAGCCAAACTGAGTTGTGACGGATGACCAGACATTTCTAATACTCCATCAACACCACCTGGGTGCAGCTTTGCGAGTTCGCTTGCTACATCTTCTTGGATAGGGTTAAACACTCGGTCTGCTCCAACTTGCCGGGCAATATCGGCCCGATATTCACTAATTTCCGTCGCATAGACGGCTTTGGCTCCCATTGCTTTACAAATCGAAACCGCAAACTGTCCAATTGGTCCCATTCCGGTGACAAGAATGTTACATCCATCAATCGGGCCGGACATCGCGGTGTGTACCGCATTCCCTAATGCGTCTTGAAAAGAAGCAATCAACGGTGAGATTGACTTAGGAGTTGGACGTGCATTTTCCCAAGGAATGACGGCGTACTCGGCAAATCCTCCGTCAACATCTACTCCAAGAATCTGGGTATTGACACAAACGTGACCTTGACCAAGGCGGCACTGCAAACAGGTGCCACATACAATATGGCTCTCACTTGCCACAAAATCCCCAATGTTTCGGTCGGTTACTCCCTCACCAATCTCAACAATCGTCCCGCAAAACTCGTGACCAATTATTCTTGGGGGCTTGATTCGACCGGCCGCCCACGGATCCCAATTGTAAATATGGAGATCAGTACCGCAAACCGACGCTGCTTCTAACTTAATTTTAACACTCCCAGCTCGAATCGTTGGTTCAGAAACGTCTACGATTTCAACGCCAGGTTCTGGCCGCGTCTTTGCGATCGCTTTCACACCTCAAATATTACTCGCCCGGTACACTATCAGTCGTGTTAAAAGTTGCTGTCTTACCGTTAAATGCTGGAGAGGGTGTAAAACCCCAAATAGGAAGGCAAATTTCTGCATTTGTTGCCGACCAGTTGAGAAGCAACACCGAAGCAGATATCCAATCCGTATCGTTCCTGACTCAAGTTGAGCAAGATGGCGTCGCAAGAACTGCGTTCGTCAATATCTCTGATGGAATGGTTGATCCGGACCAGCTCAAGGATCTATTCGCTCAATCCGGCGTTGACATGGCAATGGATGGGGTAGCACGCCAAAGCGATGGCAACCTTGAGCTTTCAGTTCGGTTTACAAGCAAAGATGATCTGGAATGCGGCGAGGTGATCAATTATCCTTTCGGACCAAGCGAAGTTTTCGGCGTCCTCCATACCTTAGTCAAAAAGCTCAGTGAAGTCAGTCAAGTTACGCTTCCAGAAAGTCTCTCTGGAGAATCGATGGAGTTTGGCACCGACAATCCCGAAGTTTTCCTAAAATTCCTCGAAGGCTATGATGCCTTAAACTACATTCAACAAGCAAACGGGATGGTTGCTCGTGAATTCAATCCTGAAGGAGCAATTGGTACGCTAATAGAAGCCACTGAAGGCGACAAGGAATTTGAAGGACCATACCAAGTACTTGTCGGATTGTGCCGAGCCTGCACGGCTTACCAAATTGGCTCGTTTGAGTTGATTGAGAAGTCACTCGTCAAAGCAACTGAACTCGTCCCCGAGGATTTTGGTGCTTTCTTTGCATTGGGTGAGCTGTATCAAGCCGCCGGTCCAAACACGATGCCCAAAGCAATCGACTACTTCGAAAAGGCATCTCAGCTGAATCCTGAGGATCCCGCAATCCTTAATCGCCTAGGCAATGCACAAGCAAGCATGAACATGTTCGTCAATGCTGAAAAGAACTTTAAGAAAGCAATCGAAATGGAGGGCCCCGATAAGCCAAGCATGGATTTCCTCACCGGTGTGCTCAATGCAACCGGACGAACCCACGAAGTCCCGGGGCTTTGGAAAGCGATCATTGATCAGGACGGACAGAATCCAAACGCCCATGCCAAATATGCGATTGCCCTGATTCAAAATAGCAAAAAAGAAGAAGGCGAGCGAGCCTTCGAAACCGGTCTAGAGGTTCTCGAAGACAACCTCTTAATCAAACGATACTATGCGCCCTATTTGGCTCAAAATGAAGATCTTGACCGAGCCATGGATTTTTACGAGGACTGCATCGATGTTTCGCCAAATGATGTTCCCCTTCTTGTTGAGTATGCCCAAACCCTTCAGGCAGCAGATCGCGAGTTTGAAGTGCCTCAAGTCCTACAAACAATTCTGAAGTCTAACCCAGATCCAAATACCAGAGCAAATACTCAAGCATGGCTCATCGAGCTAGAGCAGCCAAAGCGAGTAGAAAGTGTTCAATTAGCCCAAGAAAAATTGTCGGCTGGCGATGCCGAAGGCGCTATCAGAGACCTTAAGCCGCTCAAGAACTGGCTCGGCGACTACTGGAAAATGTGGGCAGTCTTAAGCTCAGCTTTGAATAAAATTGGCGACCATGCCGAAGCGGAAACCGCAGCAAAGCATCTCCTTGAAATTTTCCCGGGTTGTGAACCAGCTTACGGCGAATTGAGAGAAGCTCTAAATGGTCAAGAAAAGCACGAAGAAGCCTGGCAGTTCATGCAATACGCATTTAATAACAATCAGCAGAGCTTCGGACTGTTCATCAATCTCGGAATCGCCGCCAAGCGAGCAGGTCATTCAGATGAAGCCAAGCAGATTACTGATCAAATAAATGCGGTGGTTAGCCAAAATCCTGAAATGCAAGAAGAATTGAAAGACATACTTGCTGAACTTCAGCAGTAAAATCTCACCGTGGCTAAAAACAGAGTAACGAAAAAGAAAGCCGTTGCTCAACCTGCTCCGAAAAAAGTGGTAACCGAGGCGAACGCTCCGGTTACTCTTCCAAAAGTGCATCCAGCGGTTGTTGTGATCGTCCTTTTCCATGTCATGGCGATTACAATTTATGTCTTGCCAAAGCCAAGCGACCAGGTACTCGAAAATAAAGTGGCACCACGAGGTAGTGACGCCATTTTGGCATTTAACCACCGAGTGTTAAAGCAAACCTTGCCCGTTTACGGCTACCTACTGCCGACTGGCTTTTGGCAGTACTGGGACATGTTTGCTCCAGACCCAGCTCAAACTGACTTCTGGTGCGACGCTGAAGTAACGTTTCTCAATGGTTCAAAGCAGATCTTTGATTACCCGCACATGAAGGTAATGTCTCTGTCCGAAAAGTTCATTTCGGAGCGCCATCGGAAGTTCTTTGAACGGGTCAATATGGATACAAATCAGATGATGTATCTAAGGGCTCCATTTGCTCAATCAATTGCATTCAGATCCGCAACTGATCCAAAAGATCCGCCAGTTAAGGTTGTTCTCAATCGGCACTTTTTGGAAGTGCCAAGGCACAACAAGCCAAAGGCTGCCGAGCCGCCTTATACCAAATATTCGTTTTTCATTTACATCGTAGATCAGCACAAGCTTTTTTCGGACAAAGGGTGGAAACTTGGAATCCGTTAGAATCCTTTACGCCTATTGGTTCAAATACGGCAGCCCTGTGACAATGGGAGTTTTCCGGGCGGTCATGGCAGGTCTGATATTCATCAATTTGTGCATGATCACCATCTTCTACCGAGATTGGTTTTCCGAGACCGGCTACAGCCCCGTGTGGGCAAGCGCCCAATACCTGCCCAAAGACGTATACCTCGCTCAAGATGGTAGCGTAAGTGTGCCGAGAATTGACCTAATTTCGGGCATTACCGACTACAGAATTCTCTTTGCCTTCAATATCCTGATCATCATCGCCGCGCTATTCACCTGCTTCGGACTTTATACGCGAGTTTCTTCGATTCTCCTCGCAATCGGTGTTATTACATTTCATCACCGAAATGGACTAATCCTGCATGGTGGCGACACTGTCATGCGAGTCATGGCGATGTACATCGCTATTGCTCCGTCTGGTGCTGCGTTCTCGCTGGATAGATACTTTGCCGTCAAGAGAGGGCTTGCTCCAGCCCAGCCACCGGCAGTATCACTATGGCCCCAGCGCTTGATCGCCTACAATTGTTGCCTCATTTACTTCACCACAACTTGGGCAAAGTGGTTCGGGATGCTTTGGAAAACTGGAGCCGCTACCTGGTACCCGGCCAGGCTCCATGAATTCGACCGATTCCCGGTGCCGGGGTTCGTCAATGAGTTCCCAATGGTCTACGTGACCACCTACGGAACACTCCTTACTGAGTTCTCGCTCGCAACCCTAGTTTGGTTCAAACCTCTTCGTAAATGGGTCTTACTGTGTGGATTGCTCCTTCATGGCTATATCGAGTACTCGATGAACATCCCGCTATTTGGCTACCTAATGGCAACCTTGTACTTATCGTTTTATGAAGGCGAAGAAGTAAGCGCTTGGTTTGATCGCCTAAAATCCAAACTGGCGAAGAAGCCGGACAACAGTATTGAGGCGGCATGATAACCGAGCTTCACGTTGAAAATTTAGCTATTATCCAAAAAGCCAGTGTTTCATTCCGGCACGGATTTACTGCACTCACTGGAGAAACTGGAGCCGGGAAATCTTTGCTCATTGATGCCCTCGAGCTCTGCCTGGGAGAACGAGCGGACACTGAATTGGTTCGAACCGGAGCAACGAAAGCATCTGTTCAGTTGGTTGTTGATCTTTCTCAGAATCCAGTTATTCTCCAAGCTATCGAAGATCTCGGAATTGAACCTGAACACGGAGTGATCTACATCCAACGAGATGTTTTCGCCGAAGGAAGGTCTCAAGCAAGAATCAATAGTAAGCCAGTGCCGGTTTCTGTTCTTCGCGAGATTGGAGTACAAATCGTAGACCTCCACGGTCAGCATCAACATCAGGCTCTCCTTGATGAAGAGACCCATGTCAAATATCTTGATGCATGGATAGGCGTCGGAGTCTCAACCCTTAAGGCTGACATCGCAACCGAGTTCAACAAGTGGCTCGAAGCGAAAAGAAAGTTCGATGCCCTTCAAAAGGGAATTCAAGAACGAGAGCAGCGAGTTGATATGCTGACCTTTCAAGTCAACGAAATTAGTTCGTTCGGCGTGATCGAAGGCGAAGAAAAAGAACTCACCGCGGGATTGGCTCGTTTGACGAACGCCGAGAAAATCTCCGGTGCAGCGCAAAGGGCACTAGCTTGCCTTTCTGATGATGAAATCAATGCCCGTGACCTTCTGGCGATCGGGCTGAAAGAAGCCGAGGATATCGCAAAAATGGACGAATCCATCGATATCAGCGAACTAACTGAGTCATTGGAACTTCTCCAGGAAGGTATTCATAACATTCAAATTTATCTCGACAAAATCGACAATGATCCAGCCTCGCTGGAGTTAACGGTCGAACGGCTCGATGGGCTCAAAAAGCTGAAACGAAAATACGGCGAGACCGAATCAGAAATAATCCAATTTCATAACAATGCCCAGACTGAGCTTGATAACCTGACGGATATTGAGGCGAGCGAAGAAACGCTTCTTAAGTCACTCAATGAAGCAAACTCAAAATTAGTTGAAGTTTCGGCGGAACTCTCGTCTCTGCGCACTTCAAAGTCAAAAGAGTTTGCCCTGGACGTCCAACAACACCTTGCCGATCTTTCAATGGGAAAAACCTTGTTCCAAGTTCAGATTAAGCCGATTGGTCCGACGGCTGAAGGTGCTGATTTTGTCGAGTTTCTTTTCAGTGCCAATGCCGGTGAAGAACTCAAACCGCTGGCAAAAATCGCATCTGGCGGTGAAATAAGCCGAGTCATGCTGGCGATGAAGAGCGCCCTTGCCGGACGAGCTGGGGTCCCCACGCTCATTTTTGATGAAGTCGATACTGGCTTGGGCGGATCAGCAGCGGCTGCAGTCGGAAAGAAAATCCGCGCACTCAGTGAACACTACCAAGTCCTTGCAATCAGCCACTTACCTCAAGTAGCTAGCCAAGCGACCGAACACTTTCGTATCCAAAAAGGTGAGTCTGGAGGACGCGTTCAAACCGACATTATTCACCTTTCAGAGGAAGAACGAATCAACGAAATCGCCCGCATGTTAGCGGGCGATTCGGTTAGTGAGCACGCCGTGGCAAATGCTCGCGATCTGCTGAAGCTCTTATAACTACTCCAATTTCCAGTCCTTCTCGATTCGCTTGCCGTTTGTGGTAACAACAAACTTGTATGATCCCGCCGCCAGGTAGGTCGCTCGGTTCGCCAAAAATGGATCCTTTACCGCATCCTTGCCATTCTTAGGTTTGGCTGGACTCTTGACATCAAACTTCTCATCGGTCAACCGGAGACCAATCTCTGCGTTATTGAATCCCTTAACTGAATCAACTTCTTTAGTCATCACTACCTTGCCGTCCTTGTCCACGATTTCCAACTTGGTCTTGCCCGCACTCTTTGCATAGAACGAGACCTTTGCCGTAGGAACCTTTGGCATATCCGAACTATATTCCGGTCGTCTTTCGTAGCCCCAAGATCCTCGAATTCCATCACTCAAAGAAAGAATCTTGAGATCTTCGTTTCGCATTTCAGGCGTAATTGATCGAATGGTTTTCAAGTTCAAGACCAAACAACCTCTGGCGTGAGTGGCAATGACTAAGTCGTCTTCCCTTTCTTGGATAACCAAATCGTGGACCGGAAGGTGGCTCATTCCGCCGTGAAGGGTTTCCCATGTCGTTCCTCCATCAAAGGTGATGTAGACCCCCATATCTGTACCAACATACAAGATGTTTTTGTTCTTGGTATCTTCCTTGATGACATTGATCGTCTCGTGTGGCATGTTTCCAACGATGGAAGTCCATGTTGCACCCCGGTCGGTTGACTTCCAGAGATAGGCTGACCAGTCATCTTCCCTAAACCCACTTTGCGAGACGTAAACCGTATTTTCGTCATACTTGCTCGCAACGACTTTAGAAATCCATTTTTCTGGCTGTGGAGTCGGAATATCAGTCCAAGTATTCCCGCCATCAGGAGTCATGGTCATCCGTCCATCATCGGCTCCGCAATAGATCAAGCCAAACTTCATGGGACTTTCAGACACATCCTTAATGGTCGAGTGCGGCACGTCACCGTTCGGTCGATTTCTCGTCAGATCTGGCGAAATCGGCTTGTAAGTTCGTCCTTTATCGAACGATCGAAAGAGCTTGTTGAATCCAACATAAATGATATCGCCCATATGAGGTGACATCACAAGTGGAGAAATCCAGTTAGCCCTGACCGGATCATTCGGTCCTGTTCTTGGCCGGGCCGAATAGCCAATGTTTGTCTTCGTGTTCCGAGCAGAATGTGCACCAAACTGAGAAGCCGTGTAGACCATGTTCGAGTCTTCACGAGTATCGACGGTTACCCATGAACCGTCCCCTCCTCCAATCGTGGTCCAGATCGTTGGATCAGAAATACCAGCAATGTAAGTATTTGGTCCTTTCATCGTCCCGTTATCCTGAAGCCCGGTGTAGATGTTGTAAGGGGTTGCATCATCAACCGCAACGGTTGTAGTTTGACCAACACTGAGGTTCTCGAAGTGATACCAACTCTTGCCGTTGTTTCGGCTAATGTATGCGCCTCCATCACTTCCAACCCAAACCGTCCCAGGATTGCGCGGATCATAATACACCGCGTGAAAATCGACATGAACGCTGTTGTCAGCCCCATTTTTCCAAGTGACCCCACCGTCCAAAGAGCGAATAATCGGAACCCCGGTTAGCCAGAGATCATTTTCGTTAGTGGGGTTAACAAAGACCTTGTCGTAATAATAGCCTCCCAATACTCCTACTTTCTTGGATCGAACGAAAGTCTTGCCGCCATCAGTTGACTTATAAATTTCGTCGTTGTTTTGACCTGGATCAAAGGCATTCGGGTTTTTCTTTTCAATGAGGGCGCGCACTTCCGCCATTGTCATCTTCTTGTCCTTTACCGCTTTAACCACATCCTCAATCTTCGACTCCTTTGGTCCAAAACTTGTCCAGAAAGTCTTGAGCATTTCCATGTCAATATCAACAAATACATCTGCATCAACATTGGCAAATCGCCTTAGGGTTAAACGATCGCTGACGATTCGCTCGTCTTCACTTTCCCAGTCGCCATTCTTTCCCGGATTCTCGACAAAAGCATAGACAATCTTCTCGTTCGATCTTGCCCAAGCGAGTCCAACCCTACCGCAGTTTTCACCACTCGGTAGCGAGTTGATTGGCTGCCAAGTCTTCCCACCGTCTTCGGTTCGATGGACGCCGCTTCCCGTTCCAGACTCCAAGAAATTCCAAGCTTTTCGATCACGGGTATACATTGCCGCAATCGCAATCTTGCTGTTCTTTGGGTTCAACTGGATGTCGGTACAACCGGTCCACTCATCCTTAAACAGCACCAAATTCCACGATTTCCCACCATCGGTAGTTTTGTAAAGTCCTCGCTCTGGATTCTGGGAATACAAGTGCCCCATAACGGAAACCCAAACGGTATTTTCGTCCTTCGGATCAATCAGAACTTTGGCGATGTGGTGACTCTCCGGCAAGCCCACAAAATTCCAAGTTTTTCCAGCGTCGGTAGATTTAAAGACTCCGGTCCCCGAATAGCTAGTTCGCTGATTATTGGCTTCACCGGTTCCCAACCAGATGGTTTGCCCATCTTTAGAAACTGCAAAGTCACCAATGCCAAAACTTGATTGATTGTCCCAGACTGACGTCCAAGTTTGCCCTTCATCTTCAGTTCGGAAGAGCCCGCCCGTAGCGAAAGCAACGTACAATTGATTCGGCTTGCCTTCGGGTGCAGCAATCGTCAGCACGCGGCCGCTCTGCGATTCTGGGCCAACGTTTCTCCAAGCAAGACCGCCAAACGGAGAGTCAGCTTCCAAGGCAAGTCGCTTGGTATAGGATGCATCTCGCATTTGAGATGGCATACCACGAACTACTTTGGAATGGAATTTGGCTCGTTCGCCTGCTTTATCCCAAGGCTTCAATTCTTGGGCGAAAACTGATGCTCCCATGGAAATGGCGAGAGCTACGCAGAATAATTGCTTCACCGCGCTAGTTTCTCACAATAGCGGCTCAAAATCAACTTTTTGTGAGAATTGCTACTGAGCCAACCGCTTTACGATCCGAACCATGTTCGTCAAACCAAGATTCTTGCCCATTGAAAGTTCATTGCCAAAGATCTTAAACACAACATCCTCCTCAACCGCACTAATCTGCTCTTTCGAAGCTCCAGACAAGGAAGTTTGCAAGATTGCCGCCATCGCCATAGCGCTGATTCCCTGCGGATTATCAACGGCAAACCGGTAGTCAACCGAAGAACCAATAGAAACTGCTTCAATGAAAACTTCTGATTCGCAGCCCGGTACTTTCTTCTCTTCCGAACGCACAAACGACACCGCATCTGGATGTTTATAATCATCCGACAGGGCAATCAGGTACTCAATGTGATCTTGGCGATCGGTAAAGATCGCCAAGTCATCTAAATATTCTTGGAGCTTTGCGGGAATCGGCACTACTTTTCAATCGGTACGCCGACCAAGTTGCCCCATTCCGTCCATGAACCATCATAGTTCCGGACACGAGGATAGCCTAGCAGATACTTGAGAACAAACCAAGTGTGACTCGATCGTTCTCCGATTCGGCAGTACACGATCACGTCATCACCAGGTTGAGCATCGGCTCCCTCTTGGTAGATCGCCTTCAATTCTTCCGAAGTCTTGAATGTCCCGTCTTCTGGATTAATAGCTTTCGCCCACGGAACGCTTTTCGCACCAGGTATGTGACCACCCCGTAGCGCACCCTCATTTGGATAGTCAGGCATATGAAGTTTTGCTCCGCTAAATTCGTCGGGCGATCGGACATCAATGCGCTTACCGTCAGTTTCCAGGTGACTCATAACTTGGTCACGAAAGGCTCTTTCGGTCACATCATCACGCTTTACCGAAGGATAACCAGAATTCTTAGTTACCGGTACTTCTCGCGAAAGGTCACGACCTTCCTTCACCCACTTCAATCGTCCGCCATCTAAAATTCGAGTATTCGTGTGACCAAATAACTCCAAGACCCATAGGGAGTATGTGGCCCACCAATTATTTTTGTCACCGTAAAGGACGATCAATGAATCCGGGTTTGCCCCAATACGAGACATCAAAGACGAAAACTCGGCACTTTGCAAGTAGTCCCGCCGAACCGGATCATTGAGATCTCGAGTCCAGTCAATTTCGTATGCTCCCGGAATATGCCCCGAAGGGTACAGGAGCGAATCTTCGTTCGATTCGACAATGATCACACTTGGATCATTTCGATGCTCTTCAAGCCAATCGGTGGAAACTAACTTGTCGGGATGTACGTATCCTCGAGTCTCAATTGGTTGTTCTAAAGTCTGCATAATTCTATTTTGGCACCGTCTAGGGATATCTACGTAGAAACTGGACACAAAAGTAAAGATTCAATCAGGTTTTACAAAATTGCTGTTGGAGAAACTTCTGGCAACGTGGGAGCCGTATGCTGATTCGCTGATTTGCAAATCAGCTGTTTATAATGAAAGTTATACTTCCAGTTTTTCTCGTCGGATTAGCGTTGATTCCTTCTGTTGTTAAAGCTTCTGACGACATTCCATCGATTAAGGGCTCAATCCTCGAAAGTCCACCAAAAATTGATGGAAAACTGGAAAATGGCGAATGGGCAAATGCCGCGTCAACAAACATCTTCATTGAGCGTGCAACGGGACGCGCGGGTGAGGATCCAACTCAAGCTTGGATAGGCTACACAAAAAAAGCCATTTATGTTGCTTTCCACTGTTTTGACAAAGAACCGAACAAAATTATTGGACGCGAAGTCATTCCGAATTCGGATTTTAAAGGCGAAGATGTCGTAACTTTCGGCATCAATCCTTACGGTGACAGAACGTGGAACCAACTGAGCCTATTTACCATAAACGTTAAGGGCACGAAGTCAGAGAGAATCGCTGGTGGTCGAACTGACAAGCGGGAATGGCGAGGAGAATGGAAATCCGCAGTTTCCATGGTCTCGGACGGCTGGACTTGCGAAGTTGAGATCCCGTGGGAAATAATCAGTACTCCAAACAATCCCAAGATCAATATGCACGTGAACTTTATTCGAGTTCAAGGCAGGTCCCAAAATACTTACCTTTGGGCAAATGCGCGACAAAATCCATTACCAGAGTTGCAAGGTATGTGGGAGGGAATCGAGCCGCCTGCTCCACCAAAACCCAAGCTACAGTTCCTTGGTTACACCGCTCCCGAACTTAACAAAGGCATTTTTGAGAACCGAATGGGGCTTGATGCTCGATATCCGTTCACCCCTTCTGTTACCGGGGTCATGAGCTTTGCACCCGACTTTAAGAACATCCAGGACGTTATCCCCGGCATCGACTTTGTTCGCACCGAGCGGTTTCTCAGCGAATCCCGCCCGTTTTTCTCGGAGGGATCGGGCTTCTTCCAGATGGGAGATAGTATGGGAGGATTCGGTTCAATGTTTTACAGCCGTCGAATTGCTGATTTCGACATGGCAACCAAAGTCTTTGGTCAAGCCACCCCGTCACTCGCCTTCGGCGCACTTTACACCAATAAATTTGAAGGCAGCAAAGCCGCAGTTTTCAATATTAACAAAACGCTTTCGCCAACATCAAGCGTTGGGCTTTATGGGACAACCAGCGCAACGGGAACTGAAAACACATCACTTGGGATGAGTTTTCGACGCCGAACCGGTCCGATCGGATTCAATTTCAGTGCCGCAATGGAGAAAGATAAAGGATCGAAAGCTGATACGGCAGGAACATTCGGCCTCTCATACGAAGGTAATGGTGACTTTCTCTTTGCCCAGTATATGTGGATCACGCCAGAGTTCAACCCATCCTTGGGGCTCGTCCCGTGGGACGACAGAAAAGGCGGATATTTGTATTACAGCCGGAATAGGACTGTAAAGCAAGGAAGTATCCGAGACACTCGATTTAACTTCAGCACTTCCGAATTTCGAACATATTCCGGAGTTTTGCAGGAAAACGGCTTTAGCTCTTCGATGAACATTGGATTCAAAAACGATATCGGGATCGGTTTTGCTAAAGTCCGAACCACGTACAGTGGCGTCTTGGACGATTACAATGTACTCGGAGCCGGACTTAATGTCAGCAACCGCCAAAAGCAGTTCGCCATGAATTACCAATGGGGAACCCAAAATGGACTGCCAAGTAACTACTACATCATGAAATTTGGCTACCGCTTAGTCAAGGACTTGGATCTCACGATCAACAAATCGGTCCTTGAATTGAACGGAGCCTCGCGGCAAACCATCGGCACGTTGGCATACCAAATATCTCCCCAAGACCTCATTTCTGGCCGCTATGTGATGCGAGGTAACAATCAGAACCTCTTTTTCAGCTACCGCCATGCGGGCTTCAAAGGCGCGGAATACTACTTGATTTACGGTGATCCGAACGCACTTCGGACATCAAATCGCATCAGTATCAAGGCAGTTTGGGCGTTTTAGACTCAAAATCGGCACAAAACAACCGACAAAACTGTTATCCCAGTAAAATCACTGGGATAACAGTTTCTGGATGTCATTCACCGATCTCATAAAAGTCGTAAGGGTTAAGCAGTGGACGAAAAACGTCTTCATTTTCGCGGCTTTCATTTTTGTCAAAGGTTGGACTCATCAAGGCTATACCCAATCGGTTCTGTTGGCATTCGTCGCCATGTGCTTTGCTTCTTCGGCAACCTATCTGGTCAACGATATTTACGATATCGAAAAAGACCGAAGCCACCCCGTAAAAAAGAACCGCCCGATTGCCTCCGGTCGGATATCGGTTGGATTTGCATCTACCTTGGCCGGAATATTGTTTGTTCTGTCACTCGTTCTGGGATACATCAGCAATGTCAATGTGATCTTCGGGCTCCTTGCCTATCTTGGCTTGCAAGTGGTTTACAACATGATCCTGCGCAACATTTCCGTCGCCGATGTTGCATGTATCGCTCTAGGATTTGTGATCCGAGTGGTCATTGGCGCTATCGCGATTAGTGAGCCAGTTTCAGGTTGGATTCTGCTTTGCACGGCTACCTTGGCGCTCATGCTTGGATTCGGCAAGCGAAGACATGAGTTCATTCTCATGGGTTCGCAATCAACTTCCCGAAAGAGCCTCGCTGAATACTCTCTCCAGTCCCTCGACATGCTCGTCGCCTTCTCGGCCACTTGCGCCGCTCTTACTTATAGCGTCTACTCGATCGAAAGCGTAACCGCAAACAAGTATCCCGGGCTGATCCTCACCACCCCATTCGTTATCTACGGCATCGCTCGATACATCGTAATCGTCTTTGGCTCGGGCGAGAGCGGCGAGCCGGAGTCACTCGTTCTCAAAGACAAACAACTTATCGCAATCTTTATTGGATATGGCATGGCTGCCATGTTCGCCCTTGCCAAACTTCCCCTTCCATTCTTGTACCGATGAAATTTAAAACCGCAATCATAATCGGAGCCTCCTCCGGCATTGGACGAGAAATCGTTCGAATCCTTGCCGCCCAAGGAGTCACCGTTGCCGCTGTTGCTCGACGCAAGCCGATGCTTGACGAACTCGTTGCTGAATTTCCGGACAAAGTCATCGCATTCGAACACGATGTTTTGAACACAACCGAAGTTCCGGACCTCTTTTTAGAAATCACTAAACAGCTAGGTGGTCTTGACCTCTTTGTCTACAACAGTGGTGTCATGCCCGAAGTCGAATCAAACGAGTTCTCTTTTGATAAAGACATGGAGATGGTCAACGTCAACATGGTTGGCGCAATTGCTTGGTGCAATCAAGCTGCAAATCGATTCCAAAACACAAAGCATGGCTCGCTTGTCGGAATAGGGAGCGTTGCCGGTGACAGAGGACGTCAGTTGCAACCGGTTTATAACGCCTCAAAGGCATTCTTACACTCGTATATGGAGTCAATGAGGAACCGGCTCTGTCGATACGGTGTTGTCGTGAGTACGATCAAGCCAGGACCGGTCGATACTGAACTCGCAAAGCACATGAAAATGAGCAAAATGTCTGCCCGTCAAGCTGCGGAGATTTGTGTCAGTAAGTTCGGCAAGACTGGTGAGCACTATCTCAAGTTCTTCCACCGATTCGCTTTTTACATTATCAAACGAATCCCGAGTCCTATCTTCCGAAAACTCAAATTATGAGTTCCGTCGAGCTTTCCGTTGACCATTTAGATCGAATCAGCGGATTCGGACAGTCCGAATATGTCGATGCATTTGTGTATCGTCCAACTACCGTTCCGGAGATTCAGGACATTTTCAACCTCGCACGCTCATCGAGCCGCAAAGTAACTCTTCGCGGATCTGGTCGTAGCTACGGTGACGCCAACATGGGCACAGAAAACCTGGTCATTGATAGCACAAGAATGAACCGAATCCTCAGCTGGGATAAGGAAACCGGAATCATCGACTGCGAAGCGGGCGTCACCATCGAAAACCTCTGGCGCTACTGTCTCGAAGATGGCTGGTGGCCACCCGTAGTCACGGGAACGATGTATCCGACCATCGGTGGTCTCCTAGGAATGAATGTCCACGGTAAAAACAACTATTGTCAGGGCACAATCGGTGAGCACATTATCGATTTCGACGTGGTTTATTCAAATGGCAATGTCGAAACTCTAACTCCATCCGATGACCGATTCTATGAAATCATCTCGTCTGCCGGACTTCTGGGTGTAATCACTCGTGCCAAACTCCAAATGCACCACGTCGCGAGTGGCAACCTCAAAGTTTTGGCTGAAGCGGCTAAGAATTGGGATGAAGAGTTCGAATTGTTCGAGCAATACGAAAATGATGCGGACTACATGGTGTCGTGGGTCGAATGCTTTGGTCGAGGTAAAAAAGCTGGTCGAGGACAGTTTCATGCCGCGTGGTATCCAGATCGCATAGATATTCCAAGCCGTAAGCCAGGAGCCCAGGATCTACCACCATTACTCATGGGCTTCTTCCCTAAGTCAGTGATGTGGAAGGTCATGAAGAAGTTCTTCAACCGTCCAGGCGTCCGATTCATTAACTGGGCAAAATGGATGGCGAGCAGTACCATCGGTAATCACAAAATTCATGAGCAAGGACTTGTTGGATTCTCATTCTTACTCGACTACGTTCCCGACTGGCGACTTTCTTATGGAGCTCGAGGATTCATTCAATATCAATCATTCGTACCCAAAGTACACGCCAAGCGAGTCTTCGCTGAGCAAGTTCGTCTTCAACAAGAATACAAATTAGAGTCTTACCTTGGCGTTCTGAAACGTCACCGTCCCGACAAGTTCCTTTTCAGCCATGCTGTTGACGGATACTCGCTCGCCCTCGATTTCAAAATCACCAAGAAGAACAAGGCAAAGCTGTGGGAGTTAGCCCACAAAATGAACGACTTAGTCTTAGCCGCGGGCGGAAGATTCTATTTTGCCAAGGACTCAACCCTTCGCCCTGAAGATGCAATGCAGTTTCTTGGCGAAGCACTCCCTCGGTTCCAAAAACTCAAAGCCGAGCTAGACCCTGAGGGTCTTTTGACCAGTGACTTAGCTGTGCGAATTGGTTTGGCGAAACTATAGTTATTGCGGTAAGCGGTAAAGTCATTGTTCAATGAATGACGACTTGTACGATCCGACTTGGGTTGAAAAGTACTTTGACGATTTTGCCGAAAAAGAATGGGATCGCCTTATCATTTCTCCTGCCCGAGAAGTTCAGCTTGCGATTCACAATAACCTCCTAAACACCCATATTCGAAAGGGGGATAAGGTCCTCGAGGTCGGCGCGGGACCGGGACGATTCACTCAGTCCTTAGCAAACCTAAGAGCCAAAGTTACCGTGACAGACATCTCCAGCGTTCAGGTCGCCCTTAACAAAGAGAACTCAGAGAAGTATGGTTTTGCTGGTTCCGTGAACGAGTGGCATCAACTCGACATGTGCGACATGTCTCGCTTCGACGATAACTCCTTTGACGCAGTAGTTGCATACGGCGGACCGCTCAGCTACGTTCTCGATAAGCGAGACATTGCCATTCAAGAATGTATCCGATTAGCAAAGCCAGGCGGCATTATCCTGCTAAGCGTCATGTGCCTATGGGGCACAATCCATCAATACCTAGACGGAGTTCTCGGCTTTTCGCCAGAAGACAACCTGAAAATCATCGAAAGTGGGGATTTAACTCAATCCAACTCGAAGATGGCGACGCATTACTGTCATCTGTTCCGGTCACAAGAATTACGTACCTTCCTCGAATCCCACAATTTGGAAGTAATTGACATGGCGGCGTCCAACGTACTGACCCCGGTTCACGTTGATCGTTTAATCGAAGCAAGAAATGACGAGGCAAAGTGGAAGCAAGTCCTGGACATGGAGTTGAAAGCTTGCCGCGAGCCAGGCAACCTCGACGCCGGAACTCACATTATCGCTGCGGTAAGAAAACCAAGATGAAAGACACTCTCCTACGCCTTCAAAATTCGCTAATACAGGCGACCAAATCAACTCGTGAAACCCCCCATTCATCTAGTTTCATGATCTTACTAACACCTTCAGATCCGCTGGTTTGGCTCAACTACGCGGTGCCAACTACCGAAGCAACAACGGACCAGGTTTGCGAAATGATTTCAGTCTTCCGAAAAGCAAATCGGACGCCACGACTAGAGTTCTTTGCCGATCTTTGGCCGCAGACAATTGCCTCGCTTGAAAAAAGTGGTTTCGTTTGCGAGAAGCGAATGCCAATCATGGTTTTGAATCGCGACGAATGGCAAGGGCTGAATCATAGCCATGATGTTCAATCGGTCGACGCAAGCTCATACCGAGAGTTCAATTACGTTTTGGAACAAGCATTCGGAATGACTTCTGACGATCGAGAGAAAAAGGAATCCGATCCCCACGATGATCCCACGTTTCAACGAATAGCTGCTGGTGCCACCCTTGCCAGTGCCGCATTTGTAAATGGAAAAGTTGTTGGTGGCGGGCTGGGCGTCGGAACTCCGGAGATCCGAGAAATTGCCGGAATTGGAACTGCCATCCAAAATCGTAAACAGGGAATTGCATCGGCTGTGATTGCTCACCTCCTCGATCGATTCTTCTCTGAGGGTGGCGAAATTGCGTGGCTCACGCCCGGAGACGACACTGCACAATCCGTTTACTCAAACCTCGGATTCAAAACCATTGCTGAGCAAGTGGTCTACGAACTCCCAAGTCCCGAGGATTGACTTTTTAAAGACAGACAAGAAATCGTACTTGATCAAGTTTTCCTGGCTTTGCACCGGATGACCCGAAATGCCTGTGTCTTGACCACAGCGTGGTCACAGAAAATAGCCAGGGCGTCAAACAAAGATGAGCCTCTGGCGAAATCTGAAGTTTGACCCCTGGAAAAGCCGTATCTGTCTTCAGTCCACGGTCGCTCCCAAAGACTCGGAATCCGATTGACCACCTGAGCGACCCCGGCGCAAGCCATCTACAAAACGACCTACCAGCTCCTACCAAAAGCGTCTGAAGCCACGTAAGCGTTCTCAACCAATTGCATCGTCTTCAAAGCATCGTGAATTTCACTCGATGGCATCAAGCCACCCGCTCGCCAATCCATCATCGCCGACATCGGCCCACGAAACGCATGGGGGAACCAGCCACCTTCGAGCGGAACCTCGACCCAGCCATCCGATCCTTCAAGCCAATACTCGAATTTGTCTGGACCACCGCTCGGGTAGTTCAGGTTTAGCCCCATTTGAAAACGAGCAACCCCTTTCGTTCCTTCTAGTTTCAAATAAGACTCCTCATACTTTGGACCCGCTTTATGGGCGTGGTAAGTCGAAATCGTCGCTCGATTCCAGTCTCCATATTCAAAATATTGGAATGACCGACAAGATTCTAACTTCGGCGCAACCATATGCTTAATCGCCCTCGCCCAGACTGCCTTGGGCTCTCCATACAAGTCCCGAATCAAATCGATGTAATGAATCGAGTGGTACACCATTTCCATCCTAGGCGACTTCTCAAGAAACGGCCAATCCTGCCAAGGAGTATGGACGCTGACTTTGAATTCCAAATCAACCAATTCTCCTAACTGGCCAGACGCAATAAGCGCCTTGAGAGCCAAAGTATAAGGAGCCCATCGAAGCTGAAAATTCGCCGCTGCCTTTAGACCCTTTTCATCACAAATCCGAATAACTTCCTTAGCATCATCAAGCGTCTCCCCAACCGGCTTCTGGATCAGAACATAGGCACCGTCCGGCAACGAGCTCAAGATTGCCGCGTAGGTTTTTGGAGGCGTCGCAAGGTCGAAAATGCATTCATCGGGGGCATTGGTGATCAGTTCGATCAGGCTCGTCGCGACGAAAGGAATGCGATGTTTCTCAGCCAATTCGTTGGCGAGCATCGGATCGGTGTCGTAGATCCCGACAACCTCGAATCCACACATCTGATACGCAGGTAAGTGCGCATTCCGAACAACCCCACCCGCCCCAATTACGACAATTGGATATTTTTTTGTAGGTACCGCTGGCGACTGGTTAAAAACTATCTCACTCACCAAGCATTTCTCCTCGGAACACAAATCCACTCTGAAAGCATCCAGTAGCCACGCTCCTCCACTGAGGGGAGGTGGCACGCGAGTCACACCAAAAAGATTCAAGGTAGCCCGTGACTCGCGTGTCGGAGGGGGAAAGGGGCTTTCGAATATCCAATGCTCTTAGCACGCCTTAAGACCTTCCTAAAATATCCCTCGCCTCATTCGCGGCAATCCGCAACGACTCTTCACAAGACATCTCTAAATGTAAAGCCCGATGAACACCCCGGGAAATCGCTTCATTGATCTCCGGATACTCAGGAATCGCCGGTAACGTTCTTGTATTCGCATGAACATCGGCAATGATCGAATAATACGGATACTTCGCAACGACTTCCGGATCGGTCCAAGTCGATAGACGAACTCCGTTCGCCCCGCACATCGAAGTCATCTTGTCGGCTCGAACCGACGAAATATGCTGCAAAAACTTGTACGCCAACTCCTTATTCTTCGAGCCGGACGGAATAGTAAGTACCCAGTAGATGTTGAGCGAAATTGCGCCAGCCGAACCTGCCGGCATTCCGGTACAAGCATTCTTGCCAACAATCTTGCTGTACTCAGGCATTTCACAAACGGCAGCGAAGCCACACCAATTCCACATCATCGCCGCGTTACCTTCGGCGTAATAGTTCCCGCACTCAACGGAACCAAGGTTCAAACATTCCAGCGAAGCGACTTTGTGATTGTGAAACAGGTCTACATAGAACTGCAACGCTTCAACCCCCGCCGCAGAATCAAAACGAGGCACTTTATTCTCATCGAGTAAAACTCCACCGCGACTCCAAAGATGAATCAAAAAGTCATAAACGTTGTTATGACCGTCGGTAAAACCGGCCTCACAACAGCCCCACAGTCCTTCTTCCGGGCGAGTAAAGAACTGAGCAACTTCAATGAACTCATCCCAATCTTGAGGCGGTCTTAACTCTCGTCCAAACTTGTGCAAAAAGTTCTCTTTTTCGGTTGAACTTTCAAATAAATCGGCTCGATAGTGAAAGACCTGCGGACCATCATGCCAAGGCATTCCATAGACCTTTCCACCACGTTGCTGCAACCCGAGCATTGCCTTGTGCCAACCGTGTGACCAATCATGGGGCGGATTCAAATCGATCATCTCATCGAGCGGGCTAATACTTTCGTTGTGCATCAAAATCGGAAGCCAGTCAGTACAACAAAGGAACAAATCAAATTCATCTGACTCCGTTCCCATGTTCGCGACCATCTTCTCATAGTGATCGTGGATCGGCAAAAACGTACATTCGATCTCCACATCCGGATATACCGACCGAAAATCGGCAATCTGAGCCGCAAGCGCCCGCTCAAACGCGCCTTGTTCACGAGAAATGAGCTTCAAATTCATGGCTTCACTACTTCGACGCCATTCACACTTCCCCAGATCCGACCAGCCGGAGGTTGAAGCATTTCAAGAGTGATATCGTCCGGATCCAAGAAATAAACCGTAAAGCCCCCTTTATTCACTCCCTCTTCAATAGCTACCGGAGCCGGAGCCTTGAATCGAACTCCTGCCGCCGCTAACCTGGCATAGTCGCCATGAATATCGTCAGTCACAAACGCCAAATGGGGTGCCCCTGGGCGATTAGTCGTCACATCCGTCTTCTCGCCTCGAGGGTGAACGTACTCAACCAACTCCAAATGATGATTGGATGGACCAACGAAAGCATTCGGAATCCGCAACATCGCTACTTTAAGGTCTGCATTCGCAAACCCGACCAGTTTCGAGGTGTATTCATTGCATTGAACCTGCTGATGGTGCAGTTCCAACCCCAAAAGTCCACAGTAAAATTCGAGCGAAGCCTCCATATCGGAAACCGTAAAGCTCGCATGCCAAAGTCCGTTATACGCCATTTTGAATCCTCAGTTTACATTCCATTTCTGTCATATTTTGATCCCTTGCAATCAAAGCCAACCAAGATGCCTCTCTGGCGAGAGAGGCCGGTGAACTCGCGAAGCTGTGTGAACCGGGAGAGTCGAACCTTTTTCACCAGCAATTCCACTTGTCTCAGCGACATCCCGGGAGGCTCCACCCAAACGGAAACAGCTTCCCTGCTTCTTCCGCTACTTTCGCTAGTTTCAGTGCATCCACTGGCCGCCATCGACCAAATACGTCTGTCCCGTCACAAATGACGAATCATCGGAAGCTAAGAAGAGGGCAAGCTGTGCGACCTCATCGGCAGTGCCCATCCTGCGCAGAGGTAATCCCTCAACCACTGGTCGGAGCGTTTCTTCGGGTGGCACTCCGCGCAACTCGCTTCGCATCTTCGCGATACCTTGGGTCATCGGAGTGTCAATGACTCCTGGAGCAATTGCGTTAACCCGAATTCCGTGAGGGCCAAGCGACAACGCTGCCGACCGCGACATGCTGATAACGGCTGCCTTCGAGGCTCCGTAGTCCAACTGCTCTAGCTTTGGCATCAGTCCGCTATTCGACGCCATGTTGATGATTGACCCCGTGCGTCCACTCTTAACCAAAAACTTCGATATCTCCTGCATCAGCAAGAAACTCGCCGTCACATTAATCCGAAACGTCCTTTCAAATCCCGCTGCCTCAATTTCGAAAAATGGTCGCGTCAGTACAATCCCCGCGCAATTCACCAATATATCCGGGGTACTCGGCAATGACGCCACGAACCCAGGAATGTCCTCAATGTTGGCGAGATCGAGCGTATAATCGGTCGAGCCCGGGGTTCGATCCACGCCCCAAACCGTCGCTCCTTCTTCGCGAAATCTGGCTGCAATAGCTGCCCCAATGCCTTGCGCCGCACCCGTGACAAGTGCAGTTTTGCCAGTGAGACGGTCACCCATGAACAACCTTCTTAATCGCGGCTTGAATTCGCGAAGGGTTCGGCAAGACAATATCCTCCAAAGACTTCGCAAAAGGAATAGGGACATCCGCCGCCGCGCAAACCGTTACCGGAGCGTCCAGTTCGTCAAACAACTTCTCCTGAATTTGCGAAGCAAGATCAACTCCAACTCCGCAGCGAGCATGCGACTCATGCACAATCAACGCCCGATGCGTTTTCTTAACCGAAGCTGCAATCGTGTCCCAATCCAGCGGGTTCAACGTTCGCAGGTCAATCACTTCTGCGCTGATACCAGAACCCTCTAAAGCCTGTTGAACCAAAGTTACGCAATACGAATAAGTGAAGATCGAAATGTCCGTTCCAGAAGTAACAACATTCGCTTTCCCAAGTGGAACGACATGCTCACCGTCCGGCACCTCGCCTTTCACACCAAGTAACTGCTTGTGCTCGATAAACAGAACTGGATTATCGTCCCGAATTGCTGCCGCGACCAAACCTTTCGCGTCAGCCGGGCTCGATGGACAGACCACCTTGATTCCTGGCACTTGCAAGAATAAAGCCTCCAGCATTTGACTATGTTGCGCTGCTGCTCCTTTGTAGCCACCGCCTTGAGTGATGACCGTCAAAGGCACCTTCACCCGGCCACCGCTCATGTAGTGGGTCTTGGCAATCTGGTTGTGAAATTGATCCATCGCAACGAGCGTAAAGTCGATAAACATCACTTCCACAACTGGTCGCTTTCCGGCTAACGCCGCCCCCAGAGCCATACCAACAAAGCCAGACTCAGAAATCGGCGTATCCAAAATCCGCTTTGGACCATATGTATCCATTAGCCCTTCGGTAACCCTGAACATCCCACCGTAATGGGCGATATCCTCACCCATCATGAACACGTCCTCATCACGGTCTAGCTCTTGCCGCAGACCGGCATTGATCGCCTGAACAAACGTCATTTCACTCACGCGAACACCGCCGTGAGCGCAGCAGAGACATCGGGATCAGGTTCCTTCAAAGCTGCTTGCATCGCCTCTGCAACTCGGGCTTCTTCTTCCAACAAGATTGCTTCGGCAGCATTACCCAAAACTTTTTCGAGCTTCCCAATCGGTGATTTGTCCCTCCAAGCTGATACCTCGCCAGCCGTTCGATAAGAAGTTCCTGCGTCTGCCTGGTAGTGCCCCGTCGTACGATAAGTCATTGCCTCAATGAACGTAGGTCCTCCGCCTGAACGAGCCAATTTGACTGCCTTTGAAACCGTCTCGTAAACCAAGAATGGATCGTTGCCATCGCACTTATCCGTCTTAATTCCAAACGAGGCAACCCGAGCGCAAAGGTCAGTGTTTCCGTGACTACGCTCGAGCGGAGTCATCTCTGCGTACAAATTATTCTCACAGAGGAAGATCACCGGAAGCTTATAAAGTGCCGCCATATTGAAACATTCGTTCACATGACCCTGATTGATTGTTCCATCGCCAAAGACGGTCATCGCAACCCGGTCCGCACCATCCAGCCAAGATGCCAGCGCTGCTCCAACCGCAGTGCCAACTCCTCCGCCAACGATTCCGTTGGTGCCAAGCAGGCCAAAGTCTTGATCAAACAGGTGCATCTTGCCCCCCTTTCCATGGCACAAGCCAGTCGCCTTGCCAAGGATTTCGCGAAGCACCAAATCAAGAT
>JAYVHY010000058.1:0-2354 GCA_043770615.1 Armatimonadota bacterium
CCTATATCTGATCCAGAGGCCCACCGACGAATGGCTAAAATTCTTTTGGAAGAATCCGTCCTCCACGAATTTGTATCATGCAACTGTCATTGTCGTTTCCGTCGTTGCTTCCGTCGCTATTTGGCATTGGTTCGAGAAGCCGGTTGGTCGTCTTTTGACCAAGAAGTTCGTCAAAGATTCCTAGCCAAGTTTCCGGCATTTCACTGCTGGAGCCTACACCCTGCCGGAACCGATGCGAACACGCTCGTAACAATTTGCAAGGCTCACCGCCCATTCATTTGGTATTTCCAATTGGATGGGCGTCTTTTTTTGTGCCTGAAATTCTAGCCCGCGAAGCGTTTGGCAATCTCGTGCATGAGCACGGCTTGACCACCGTGGTAAGAGTCATGCTCGACCACATGCGCCAAAATCCAACGCAGGGTTGCGGAATCGCCGTTACTGCGCACCCGTGCCGTATCTCCCGGCTCAAACGACTTCACACTTTCGAGAGTCCTCGCCCGAACCCGATCCAACAGATCGAAGTAATACGAAATCGGCTTCTCGGGCGGAACTGGCCACGAGCCGCCGTACTGATCAATCTCCTCACTCATGTAGAGCTTTTCTTCCTCGGGATCAAATTCACGACCAAGGCACACGACCTCGATCCACCAAGTCTCGACTTCGGCAATATGCAAAAGGAGCGCGCCAATACTGTGACCATTGGGCGTGGCTTGCCAAACAATATGCTTTGGATCGGGATCGCCAAGTTCTTCGCGCCATTCGCGAGAGCCGTCTTGCAGGGTCGCGAGTAACGTGCCGTAAGGTTCGGGATACCCATCGAGGGGTGGTAGGTCCATTTTGGTAGGATTCATCTTGCTTGAAATGGTACCGCCGAACTAAATTGGGACCACGTTTTCAAAAGGTAAAATAGAGTTGGGCTTACCGCTCCGTCCTATGATTCCCGAACTTGAACTGCTCTGCGACAAACTCAAATCGCGAGTAGATTCGAAGCGAATCTCGCTGGAGTTTTTCAGCGAAAACTCTCTCAAAGTTGTTCCCGCCACCCCGGACACTTTTCCCATTGCGGTGACATTTGAAAACGGTCAGTACGAAGTCGCGGCGGCAAAGTGGCGATCTGACTTTGACCAGCTTGAGCAAGCAAGTGCCGCCATCTGCTGGCTGCTCACACCTTACTACCGAATCGTACGCTCGGCAAAATCTGGCTCGGACATCGCGACATGGATCGAAATCTATACCAATGAAGGTTGGGAAGGGACTAAGTATGTCTATTTTGTGGATTCATCAACCCTCGAATCTCCGGTTGAGGACGCCGATGAGATCGTTATTGTGACCCAAGCCGTCTTTCTTGACTCAGCTTTTCCGACTTACTACCCGGCGGCGCATCTTGACGAGGCGGGCTATCCGGTAGGCACCATATTAGGCGAGACCACTTACTCAAACCACACTGGAGACTGGGCGCCAGTAGGCGTCCCTACGGCTGAATAGAAAAGTCACTTTAGATTCAAACTGGGGATTTGTACCTGGTTTAATTACCAGGTTTTTTTTGTTGCATTAATCTAGGGACTTTTCGCCTCATAATCCGTGAGCCCCCGAAATATGAAACGAATTCTGACTCTACTTTCCCTGTTTCTGCCTTTCCTCGCCCACGCAATTCCCACCTTTGGTGGAAATCTCCCACCGCTTCGATCCGACCACCTTGCTGAAGATACACCCCAGTTTGATCTGGCCCTTTCCTACCTTAAACGGGGCGATATGGCCCGTGCCCCAACCCTCGAATGGGAGGTATTTTGGAATCCCAATGGTCCGCTCGATTATCGCGGCATCGACTTAGCTATCCAAAAAATGTCGGTTAAAGGAATTATGCCGCTGTGGCTCTTGCAACCGTGCCCTAATCCTAACAGCCCATGGTATGCCACAGGCTGGTCCGACTGGTGGTTACCTCGACGCGATCTATGGCCATCAATCGTTGCGCTGAATACCCAAATCGTACAGCACATTGTCAGTGAGACAAGTAAATATCGATCGTCCAAGCCCCTCTTTCAACTTTGGAATGAGCCCCAAGGCGGAAAACCCGGTGGTTCGATTACCAGCAAGTTTGGTGAATGGGCTCCCGAGATCCACGAACTTCTTTTCATGCTCGTCACTGACCTACGGTCAAAAGGCATTCCTAAGATCCAGATTATCGGTCCTGGAATTTCTAGCTTCGGAGAAAATCAACGAACTGAAGCGGCGGAATTCGCCTCGATGATGCCACCTCCTGAGTTTGATTGGCTATCCCAGTGCGGATATCGTGCCTATCATATTCGTTTCTCGGCGGTTTGGGCCAACGGAAACGTAGCCAATGTTAGGCAAGG
>JAYVHY010000059.1:0-5159 GCA_043770615.1 Armatimonadota bacterium
ATTTTCGCCTTGGATTCATTCCGTACTCCTGAACGGGGAGCGAAAATCGGTATTCCCGGTGCAGCCATTCCGAGCTATTCGCATCCGTGCGACAGTTTCATCTATGGGGAGATTCAGGTCGTCGGAAAACTGGATGTTGGGTAAATCCAGGCGGGACTATCCATCGGTTTCCTAAAACGAGCAAATCAGACCCGGGTGTACATGGTTTTCATGAATAGCATCCACGAGCCGTCCGCTTGCTCGCCGTATCCGGTGTACGTTCGGCGGTTGTCATCAATAATTTCGATGATGTCTCGATAATTGGCGGTTTGTCCATCGTTGACCATATCGGGGCCAACGCAATCAAGGGTCATGGTTCGCCCGTCGTCGCTCAGGGTTCCGGTGTACTTCCACAAATGCGAAGACATCGACATGATCCAAAATCCGCGATATTCTTTGAATGAAACATCGTAGCCCAGCCCCAATTTGTAAGCCCATGGCGACCCGTCCGGCATTTGGCCATCACCCTCACCGAAAGCCCATAGACCGTCGAGACTGATTACGGTTTCCTTGCCGGTGGACTTTTGGGCTGGCTGGTCGGGACCCATATGCATCTCGGTTTCGGTTGTCCATGTGCCGACGAGTTTCTGTAGCCAAGCGTGCTCCGCCCCAGCCTTGGTTCCCATGTTTTCTTGTTGTTCTGTTTCCACACCAAGATGATATCAAAAAGTGCTTTCAGGTGGCAACTTTCACCCGAGAAAAAGCCCCTTCGGGAAAAGGGGCTCCTTTTGATCTTTACGATTTAGCGTGGTTCGCCAAGGTATGGGAATTGAGCAAGGAAGTGCTTTCCATCGGGACCAACATGGTCACTGATGAGAGACGGGATTTCATTGCCATCGGCTGGAGCCAATGCGAGATCCGATATCGTCGTTCCGAAGACGACTCCGAGCGAGATGTCGACCACATCGTCAGTGAGCTTTCGACCGCCAAATGTTCCGCCAGTCGCTCCGCCAGTTTCGAAGCCGAGATAGGCCGCACCGCTACCAGAGAAATCAGCCATGAGCATGTCGGGCACGAGGACGGCTTTGATGACATTTCGAATGGCTACAGATCGATTCGCCGGAAAAACCAAGAAGCTTTCGATATCATTCTTAAGCTCAAATTGGTCGTCCTTAGGCGAAATCATGTTGTTCACCTGGTGTCGGTTGTTGGCGACTGTCGCAAAGACTTCGTTAACTACTGGTCTTGCCAAGCGGTCCTGCTGTCGATAAACATTTGCGCTCTTGGTACTGGTCGTACACCATAGCCCTACGACGGTTGAAACACTGTGTCTGCGAAGTAATTTAGACTTTGGAACTTCGACTACGATCGAAAGGACGTTGTAACCGCCATTTGACAAGAAGTCTACAGCCGAGCCGGCTGGTCGCCATGTTCCCAGTTGTGGCGTATTTGGATTAGAAATAGGGATTCCAGTAAGAGGGGTTGCCCTATCCGGAAAAATATTGAAGAATTGCTCGAGGTCGAAGAAGAACGGATCTTCTCGCCCTCCGGCAAAAACTTTCATACCGCCTTCTGCGCGGAAGGTTCTGTTTAAGTAACCATAGTCGTCATCATCGTCCTCTACGAGGGTATTGATCGACCCGGTTCGTTCTGGTTTGGATGGTCGCGAGATTTTGACCTTTTGATTTGGACCTGAGCCTTTGAATCTGGCTTGAATGACGAGGTCTTCGACGGCGTCGCCATTGTTATCAATTTTGAATTGATAGAGGACGTTAGGATCGAAATTGACCGAGCGACCTTGACCCGCAATGATGAGTGGATGAACGTTCATTGCCAAGACAACTTTGTCTGGGTCGGTAGCGCTTGGGAACATAAACACATCGGTTAAGTCTGTGCCTGGTTGAGCTGCGATCATCGGTGTATCAGCGTGATCTGAAGCATGTGTTGGAGTAAGAAGGGCGATTGGAGCAAGGAGTACGGCAAGCCCTGCAGCTGTCCAGTACTTTGTATTTGTTTTCATGATTGGTACCACAATGGATTAATGAAAAGGCTTGAGTTTGAGAAGCCTTGAATCCATATATCCATTGAGAATCACTGGTAAACAAGCAGCATGAACGAGAGATGAACCTTGCCTAAACAAATTGAGTTGGTGAAATTTCCTGCGGTTTGAGATCAAGTTGAAACGGTTTTTCGAGACTTGAGAAGCTGATCTTTGAGGCGAGTGCCAAGAAAAAAACTCACCTACTTGGCATGGCTACGGCTATTGTTATGCACATCGCCTAATTGTCGCGATTGAGGGTTTTGGGTGGTATGAATCAGCCATCGCCAAAGGTTTCGATTGCGCCAGAACCCAAGTCCGACTTGGGCCTTTTCAAGGTTATACTTTCCCCAATGGTCTTTCCGCTCATCATTGCGATCATCGGCTTTCGGTTCGACGGAGTTTCAGTTTTTCCGGCTGAGCAACCGTTTCACATCCGAGGAGCAGCCGATCTTCTTAGTGGAGCCGGCACGGTTGGCGGGGGAACAGTTTCAGTCTCCAGAAAAGGAGCGACACCTTACGAATGTGAACTCACCAGTCCCGTATCGACGATCGAGATCAAGAAGGGCGACACTCTCTTTGTGTCCTATGAGGCGAGGTGCACACTTTCGAGCAATGAATCGAAGACGGGAACTTGGAACGTTCGGGCTCAACGTCCAGAAGCTCCGTACGACGGTCCTTACGACGGATCAGGCAATGCTGGCTCAGACTGGAGATCATTCAGTGGTGCTTTTCGAGCGGACAAAGATTATCCAGTGGGCAAAATGGTGCTCACATTCCACCTTGCGATTCAAAAGCAGAACCTTGAATTTCGAAACTTAACTTGGAAGAACTTCGGACCGAATGTTGATCCTAATACCTTTCCGGTTACCAAACTGACTTACGGAGGGCAAGACCCAAAGGCACCGTGGCGAACGCAGGCCGCGGCAATGATTGAGAAAAACCGCAAGGCGAACTTGACCATTCAAGCCAAGCCCGGAGCAACCATCCACGTCAAAATGTTGCGGCACGACTACCCATTTGGAACGGTAACCGGCGTTGATCCAAAGCGAGATGACGATGACGCGAAGAAGTTCTTTGCCTTCATGAAGGCGAATTACAGTCGCTTGACAACCCCAATCTATTGGACTGACTGGGGCTGGGAAGACCCGAAGACTCGCCAGAAGTACCTAGACAACATTAACTGGTGCCTCGCTAACGGATATCGAATCAAAGGTCACAATATTATCTGGCCAAGCAATCAGTGGATGCCAAAGCGAACAATCGGTCTTTCCAAAGAAAAACTTAGCCAAGAGATCACGAAGGCATTGGAGGAGAGATTGGATGCTCTTCGATCGATCCCTTTTGAGAACATTGATGTCGTGAACGAACTCGTTTCTGAACATGATGTGGAGGACAAGCTCGGGCTTGGATTTGCAGTCGAAGCGTTCAAAAGGTGTCAGGAAATATGGCCAAATGCCGACTTGGTTTACAACGACTATTTGGTTCAGGACGGTGACGGAGTGAATCCAAAGTTTCTGGGTTACGCAAAGAAATTGAAGAGCCTTGGTGCTCCGATCACCATGCTTGGGCTGCAAGCTCACTATGGAGAGGCCCTGCCACCAATTTCTTGGTATTGGAAGATGCTTGACCTGACAAAGGCCGAGACTGGTCTACCGGTTGAAATCACTGAGTACGACCTCAATACTCGGGATGATCAGACTCAAGGGGAGTACACGCGGGACATTGTGACCGCTTGGTTTGCTCATCCTCAAAGCAAAGGATTTACGATGTGGGGATTTTGGGAAGGAGACCATTGGATTCCACCTTCGGCTATGATTCGTAAGGATTGGACAATGCGACCCCAGGCAAAAGTTTGGCACGAGTTGGTGACCAAAACTTGGTGGACGGACGTTACCGTCAAAGCGGATAGCAAGGGTTTGGCAACGGTTCGGGGATTCAAGGGCGATTACGAGATTTCAAGCGGTGCGCTTCGGAAAATGGTTAAGTTGAAGGAAGCAAAGACCGTCACCTTCGTGAAGTAATCATTGTTGTGGCCTTCGCTTGATCAAATCATATTTTGTACCGGCGGGATAAGCATCGAAATCTTCACCTTCAGGGATTCGGACTTTTGTCGAATCATAGAAATGAGCTTTGCCTCGCCCGAGAACTTCGGCGACGGTGCCTTTGACCACGATTGCGGTTGCCTCATCAAGTCCGATGCCGAGAAACTGCGGATAAGTACTCATGAGCCCGGTCATATCTTTGAACCGATTTCGAGCCGAAAAATGTTGGTCGATTGCGACTCCTGGCAAAAACCCCATGGCTCGTTCATATCCTTCGCACATCATGAGTCCAGGTCCGGCGGGTGCACCGCGAACCATGTAGTCACCAATAATGGTTGCCCCGGCACTAGAACCACCAATTACTCCGCCACGGTTGAGCACATCTTTGAACAATGCCGGAAGCTTTGTTCCTTCATAGGCATCCACGAAGTTCCATTGGCGACCCCCACCAAACCATATTCCAGTTGCTTTCTTAAGCGATTCAATGACCTTTGGATCCTCAAGCTGGGACTTCTCTCGATAGGGGATAACGGTTACGTTTTTGATTCCCATACGATGCATTGATTCTTCTTCGGCTGCTACATTAATCGGGTCGGGCATCGATATTGGCAACACGACGAAATGACCATTGTCTCCACCACCAGCATCGATGAACGCTTTGGCAATGTCGCGAGTCATTCCGCCACCGCCAACAATGACTAGTGTCCCCTTCGGAACATTTGGTTCGCCGGGTTTTTTGGGCGGCCATTCCGACTTCGCGGTTCGTTGCATCGCGCACCGTCGCCATTCGTTATAGTCAGCCTTGACGCTTTTTGTAAGTTCGAGGGTTCTTGCCGGTCGGGTCGGCGACTTTGCCAAGCGAAGAGTTACGGGATCTTTCTGTGTACTCCTCATGACTCGATGATCGACCGAGAACTCGCTGTTGTCAGTTAAATATATGCCGACTAACCCTGGCCTTGGCTCTTCGATTGGTGACTTGAGATACTGAAACCCTTCAGGAGCTACATCGTCTGCCTGGACAATAATCTTCGTCTTAGAACCTTCGGTTGGAGTTGAAGCTTGGGATGCTGACTTGGTGACAATGACAAAGGATGACT
>JAYVHY010000060.1:0-5128 GCA_043770615.1 Armatimonadota bacterium
AAGCACAATTGAAAAGATCGTCGACTCTATCGGCGCTCTCACGGCAATCGAGCTCAGTGAGCTCAAAACAGCCCTCGAAGACAAGTTCGGCGTAACCGCCGCAGCTCCTGCGATGGGAATGATGATGGCAGCTCCCGCAGCTGGCGCAGCAGCAGAAGTTGAAGAGAAGACTAGCTTTGATGTAGTCCTCACGGCAGCTGGCGACGCTAAGCTCCAAGTTATCAAGGTCGTTCGAGAACTCACCGGCCTCGGTCTCAAAGAAGCAAAGGACCTCGTTGATGGCGCTCCACAGCCACTCAAGCAAGGCGTTAGCAAGGACGATGCTGATTCAATTAAGAAGCAGGTCGAAGAAGCCGGCGGAAAAGTCGAAATCAAGTAAGACTAAACGTCAAACACAAAATAGCCCATCCGAATCTCGGATGGGCTTTTCTGTTTTCTACGGTAGGATTGGCTTTAGCAAGAAGATTTTGGTGACCCCATTCTTCGTCCCATATCCAACAATTTTTCCATTTTCAGAAATATCCAAGGCAGCCCCGAGTTGCCAGCCAGCGCCACCAATAGCGACTCGGCCAATGAGTGGGACAGGTGGCGAAATTCCTTCCCAAGCTACCGCCTGGAATGTACCGCCAATCTGATCGGAGCCCACAATTATTCCCGCATTGTTGATTGCGTTAGCTTGAGAATTCCCAGATGATGGCAATAGCTCAAGCCAGTTAAAGGCTGGAAACCAAAAGCAGGCACGACTTCCGTATTCTCCAACAACTACGCCAAAGTCGTTAACGTCGGAAGCATTAGTCCTCGTATAAGTAGAAGAGAGTTGCGGCATCGCGTAGGTCGTCGTACCGTCCCAGTACCAGCCGGTAGAGTTTGTTAAGGTATCTCCGATCGAAACACATCCACAAATGGATCCGTTTGCGTTCATATTCCACATTCTTTTGTAACTCCAGTTACCCGCCGGAAGAGGAACGGGCGTGTAGCCAACCCCAAAGCGATACATAAACATGCTAGAGCCGTTATTGTTGACTGCCTCCACCGCAACGTCATAGTTATTGTTGACCGAAATGGCGTAGGCATTTTGGAAGTTCACAGGAAGTGGCATTTGCCACCACCAACCATTCCCCACGAGGGTTGGTACTGCACGACCATTGGTTAGAGCCGCAAACCCGGCAATTGCCCAATTGTCATTGATTCCACTTCCTTCGTAAAGGTAAGAGCTTCCCGCCCATAAAGAGTTGAAAACTAACGTATTGGGGTCGTAATGACCAGTTAGACCAGCGTCATCGGCCAAACTCCATGAAACGTGACCATCGACATTTACATGGACGGTGCGGAGATCAACTCGTTCGTTTGGTTTCCATGGACCTACATCATAGATTCTGTAGGTTGGCAGAACGGCTTGCGATAATGCCGAAATTGCCGCTACGAAGACGACAACGGAATGTTTTTTCACGAACGAACTATAAGCGAAAGCGGTGTTCTTGTCAAGTCATTGAGGCTTTCGGCAGTAGTGCCGCTAGCCGGTGGAGCGGTCAAAATTAAGTAAGGCTAAACGTCAAACACAAAAAAGCCCATCCGAGATTCGGATGGGCTTTTTGTTTGTTGGTAAAGCTGAGATTGCTCGATGCGCCATTTACAGTCTCATCCCGGGCTCGTTTTGCAAACTTTGATGAGGGTTAATGGGGATAATGTATCGACTTAATAAATAAAATGGTGTATTCATTCACTCATGCTCTTGATAATGGGCCATAAACGTGATATAACGTTGAGAATGCGAGCAAGGGAAAGTGTAGATAAAGCGTCTCAAGAGCTGAGGTATGGAGCCGCAAAGGATTGCATTGAGCAGCAACTCAAAATTGCAAACTATTTGGCCAAGGCTGAAGTCGGATCTCCCGGGGTTGATATTGAAGAGTACTCAAACAACTCCTTGTGGGAGCGGATTATCTTTGGACATGCAAGAGCTGAGAATGTTCTAAAACTCAATAGTTTCTTTGTTTTTGAGTGGTTGCCAAGGGCGCCAGGATTGTATTTCACACCAGGAGCCTGGCAAGCCCAAACCGAGGCATATCGAGACATTATTGACTATGAAGCGGGCATGGCTGTTCTGCATCCATCGGCCAAGACTTCGCTTGTTCAAGCTGGCGTAGGCTCGGTTAGATTGAAGCCGATAGTAATTGATGGACAATCCCTATACATGATGTCTGCATCGTCGGAAGGCAATTGTGATGAAGGATTTCCAATAGCAATTACTCCCCATATGTACGATGCCATCATTGACGAAATTAGATCCAGAGGATGCGTTTCCCTAGATATTGTTGGTCGCCTAAAGTACACACCAGATTCACTCGATCAACTCTACAGGCATTCACGAGATGTGCCTCAGATTTACCTGAAGGTCGAAGACATTTCGAACCCAACGCGAGAAAAGAGTCGAAGGGCCGCACGAATCCGCGTTTCAGTTTCTACGCTTTTTGAGGGTTCTGTCGATGGCGAACAGGGAGACTATTTTGCCTTTGTAACGTTTGATCCTGGCGAGAAAGGAGAGCTTGAGAGAGCTGTCGACTGGCTTGAAAATAGTTATGTTCAGGGGCGATATTCCGGAAAGGTGCTGACCGATTTTGACCAAATACAATCACGTTTTCGGGATGCTCCATTTAGTTTGGATCGTATTCTAAACCCGTCCGTTAATTTTTCGGATGCCAAAGTAATAATCAAGCGCCTCTCTATCGATGAATCATTATTAGATCTAAGAAATTCTACTATTCAGCAAATTCAGGTAAATCACATGGAAAAAACAGTAACAAAAGTATCAGGCTCGGGGCATGTTGTGATCGTCAAGAGCGATCTGCGTGACACAGTCATCAAAGTTAATTCAACGATAGAAAATTCGCCTGCCTCTGACGAGATCAAGAATCATTTGGCTAGCCTGACAAAAGCTATCGAAGATTTAAATGGCAAGATCGGTGACCAAGACTCAAATAAGCTTGGAAAGAATCTCACGAAACTTGCTGAAGAAGCATCGGAAGAGGAACCCGACAAAGGATGGCTTACCGCAAGTCTAGACGGCATCAAGAAAACTGCCGAGAGTATTGGCACGATCGCAGAACCGGTTCTTAACTGCTTGAAGATGCTGTGGCCATTATTGTTGGGGCACGATTTCGGTAGTTAATTGGGTTTAGTTTGGTTGCCGGATTTAGCCATTGATTAAATTTGATCGGCGACTAAAAGCTGAGAAAAAATCGCAACGTTGTCTTCAAACCGATTGTAGGAGAAGGTAGGTTGACAGTTTTAGCTTTTTTGCTACTTATGAATTCGAGAGAAACGAACTTTAAGGCTCGGTTCCAGGGCCTGCTATCTGATCGCGGCTTAGATTTATACGTCGTTGACGTCAAAAATAATCAATTGATTGACGACTTTGGAGTGGTCACAAAGAACGGGTTGGTAGACACATCGCTTCCGATTAAAAGGAAATCCATTTACCGAATCCGAGTATCTTCTTTTGGAATGCTGACCCACGCATTTCGCATTGAAATGTCACCTGGCAAGGCTGTAGACATGGGTAAAGTCCTGGCTTACTTGGGAGAAACAGATGGAAACAATGTCATCGACAAAAGGGATATTGATTTGATTCGTCGGTACCGGGGTGTCAAAACTGGATCAAAAAGGTGGGATTTTGGCGACAATGATGCCGATCGTGCTGGTGAGGCCTGTGATTTTAACAACGACAAAGTCGTTGATGACAAGGACTACCGGATTGCGTATGACAACCTTGGCAAACGAGGTAGCCTTAAATAACGAAATCCAGTCCAGGTTTTCAAAATGCCCCTTTGTTTTAGTAATCCACTCGAACCGACAAGATCTTCGTCTCGTCGCACTCAAACGGCTCGTAGCAATGTTGCTCACCGCTCCAGAAGTTGATTGACTCAGTTGTGGCGAGGTTGAACGTCTTATCTGCAACCGTTATCTTGACGCTTCCTTCAAGCACATACACGAATTCTTCCCCGTGGTGACTACTCACCGGAGTCTTTTGATTCACAATGATAATCGTTGGCACAACCCGACCACTCGGAAACCGGCTCGTGAGCAACTGAATCGGAATCTGGCCTGCCCCCAATGTCGAACCGAGTGGACCACCGGCGACATTCCTCAGATCATGCCACGTGTCTTGGTCAACTCGATGAACCGAAGCAATCTGCGCGTCCGATTCATCCGCCAAAGCTAATCCATCCAGGTGTAAAGACAGGGCCTGGCATACGCTAACCAAGGTCAAGGGATGCGATCCGAGCCCTTTTTCGAGGCGAAGGATCGAGTTCTTGTTGACTTGCGACTTCTCAGCGAGGTCTCGAACGGAAATGCCTTGGTTCAAGCGTTGGCGACGTATGCGAGCTCCCAACGTCTCGTACCCCAAGCGGGCAATCAGCTCTTGCGCCTTCACCGTGCTTTCAAGAATTGATTGCTCCACAAATACTAATGTACCAAACGGGAACTATTAAAAACTAATACATGGTATATAATTAGGACAGTCTTATCATGATTATTCCCGCTCTTTCACTTGCCTTTCTCATTCAATCAACCATCGAGCCTAAGATCGAAGCCAAAGTGAATCCAGGCATGGAAGTGATCGCCATCACCATGTGGCTGGCTGGTCAGTACCCTGCACCGACCGATTCGCCCTACAAGCTCGAAGTCTGGAATCACTTCCGCAAGTTTAAAAGCCATCCGGCAGTGACTGCCTTGAAGAAAGCTAAGGGCATGTATACCGACTTCACCGCATCTGGACAATTAATGGTTGGTTGGCCGAAAGCCCACTATCAAAACTCACTGAGAAACGACGAGACTTGGCGAGGCATCATGGGGCAAAAGAATTTTGACGACTACTTCAGAGAGCTTCCCGACTTCATCGAGAAGACAAAGTTCTGGACATTTTTCCAGGGTCACAGGGCTGAGTATGCCCGGTACTCAAGGGAATTCCTTGAGCTGGCCAAGCAACGAAAGGTGGTTTCAAGTATGGAAGAGTTCTATCGATATGGAAGCTCGCGTCCACGACCCAAGTTCGAAATATTCCTTGAGCCACTGAACAACTGGGGCGCACATGCAATCGTCGAAGCTTCGGGGCAAATTCCAAAGGGAA
>JAYVHY010000061.1:0-2338 GCA_043770615.1 Armatimonadota bacterium
CCGGCGTGAGCAATTTGCTTCAGTAGCTCAAGATGGAAGCTGGTTTCGCTGGTAATGATAAAGGCATCAACCGAAGTATCGCTCGCCATCTCGGCAATGGTTCGAACGTTGCCGCCCAACTTTTCTGCATTCTTCGCCGCTTTTGCTTCATCTCGATCATAAACTCCGGCGCACTTGTGGCCACGTTTAAGTACCTCAGCTGAGAATCCAGGAGTGTGAATGTGGGCGACGCCAACCCAGGCGAGATTGAGAGGAACGGACATGCAAAACAGTTTACTATTTGCTACATACGGTCGGAATAAATGACCCGCAAGTGTAAGAATCTTTGCAGAAAACTTAATAATGTTTAATGTTTTATTGCGAAATATAACTTTTTCGATACACTTTTGAAATTCTCCTCGTAGATGAGTCCTGAGGCAAAAGCCACAATATGATACTAAACATCGCTCTATACAGCACGTTCGCCGTCTCCAGCATTCTGACTCCAAATTTGACCACCGACGTCAAGTCTTCAGTCCAGGAAGTCAGTGCCATTGACCGACTCAAAATGGGGAACCAACGATTTGTTGATGACAAGTCAGAGCATAGTGGTCAAGACAGCTCCCGCCGAATGGAAGTCGCAAAAGGTCAAAAACCGTTCGCAATTGTCCTTACTTGCGCCGACTCACGACTATCCCCTGAAATCATTTATGACCAGGGACTTGGAGACTTGTTCGTTCTTCGCGTAGCCGGAAACATCGCTGAACCGGGCACATTGGCAAGTATTGAATATGCAGTCGAGCATTTGGGCGCACGCCAACTCGTGGTTCTCGGACATTCCAAGTGTGGAGCTGTCAAAGCTGCATTTGATACTTACAATGCAAAGCCAGTTGCGCACAAGGGACATGCCCACGCTGAAGCAAGCTTCCTTCCCGGGCTCATTTCACAAATTACTCCAAGTGTAAAACAAACAAGCAAGTGGAAAGGATCCGGTCTCGATAATTCGATTTCCCAAAATGTGATTAATACCGCCAAGAAGGTTGCATCACTCAACCCACTTAAGAAAATGGTCAGTTCAGGAAAGCTTGCAGTGATGGGGTCGGTTTACGACCTCGATTCGGGTGTAGTGAAGAACATCTATATTCACAAACCAGCTTCCAAGTAGTCTCCCTTCGACGATCCAAAATCAAGTCCTTTCTCGTGCCCTGGAAACAGAGCAATGAGGAAGGACTTTTTTTTGACGGTCTAAAATAGGATAAGTGCAAACCCGGGAAGAATTCATTGATGCCCATTGGGAGGAAGCGCTGGTCATCGACGCCAAGATGCGCGAGGCCGCAGTTGCTTGCGTGAAGAACTTTCTGGGCGAGGATCAAGAAGTGGAGAGCCTCCTATCAAAAGAGAAGTGGCTCGAATATGATGTCCCATGTGACTACTTTATGTATCTCGGATATTGCTGCGCACTGAAATGTCTCGGCATTCGATTTCTTCGAGCGCGAGAGGCTACGGAATTCCTTTTTTTGGAAGTGATTTTGCAATGTTCTCTTGGCTCGGCTGGTGTCATTGTTACGATTCGAGATGACTTTAATGGTTTTCAGTTCTCGAATGCCTTCAAGCGAAGTCAACCTGCTGGTCCAGGTAGGCTCCAAGTCGGCCAAGAAATGCTGAAGTCTTATGTTTCAGCCTTAAGTGAGCTTCCAAAGTCCCAGATAGAGTTGCAAACTGGTCGGTCTGGAGTGATTCGCTACTTGCTCCCAAAGCTTGTAACTACACTGTTCAAATGGAAAAGAAGTGAGGAAAAGAAGGTAGAAGCACGAGAGAAAGAAGCTGAAGGAATCCAAGTAAGATTGCCGAGATAGCCGTGCTGTGGAGAATTGATTCTCTCCCAGAAATCGATTGTGACGGATGGTTTTTTACTAAGACCTGAGGACTTCTTAACCTCAACCTTGGCCGCTTCGCGTCTCTAGCCGTCGAATCAAGTCGGGTGATGAAACAAAGTAATTTCTCGTCGGCTTAATTGCCGAGGTATCTATCCAAATCTCAAGCTGAAAGCTGAAGCCTGAAAGCTGAAGCCTGAAAGCTGAAGCTTGAAAGCTGAAGCCTGACAGCTAAAAGCCGAAAGCTAGAAACTCGGGTACAATAGTTGCGTCGGTTCTGCGGATTTTCGTTGACCGTTGACTTGAGCCCCACAAACTAACCCTTGGGAGGCTGAATTGAGCGGCTAACGTTTCTGCGGAATGCGATCTATCACGGAGCCTAAAACTACGATGCCCCTGAGTCCAGATAAGAAACAAGAAGTCATTAAGGATAACGCCGTCAAAGACGGTGATACCGGTTCTGCCGAAGTGCAGATCGCCATTAT
>JAYVHY010000062.1:0-2336 GCA_043770615.1 Armatimonadota bacterium
GCCGATCGTACTTCTACCATAGTTGCGGCAGCAACTTCGGAGGCTTTTAGGGCTCCTTGGCGTAAGATTTCTCGGACTGTTGCGTCATCTAACTCGGCTCTCCGCTCTCGCATCGGGCGGAAGTACTCGTTGATCGCTTCGGTGCACTCAGTCTTGTTCGTCATGCAGCCCCGAAGTCCTTGCCGATCTTCTTCCCATTGGTGTTGCCAATTGGGCGAATAGACCTTGAGATACTGACAAACGGCACAACCCTCGGGAATTCCGGGATCATCTCGCTTGATCTTGCTCGGGGTCGTATAAGCCGTCTTGATCCTTTTGGCGGTTTCGTCGGCTGTGTCGGCAATGTTGATGCAGTTGTCGTATGACTTCGACATTTTTCGCATGTCCAAGCCCGGCAACTTTGCCCTGGTCTCGTCCTCGGGGATTAGGTATTTGTATACTGGGAAGATGTCGTGACCATATAGGCGGTTAAACCGCTGGCCGATGTCGTTGCCAATCTCAAGGTGGGGGGCTTGGTCGCGACCTACCGGGACTCCGTAAGGTCTGTACAGCAAGATATCCGAAGTTTGGAGCACCGGGTAGCCCAGAAGCCCGTAGGGCTCTCTTTCCGCACCGTCCATTTCGTCCCGCTTTTCTTTGTAGGTAGGAGTTCGCTCTAACCAACCGAGCGGGGTCATCATGCTAAACAGCACATGGAGTTCGGCGTGCTCCTTGACGTGACTCTGTACGAAAATCGCGGACTTGGCGGGATCGAGTCCAGCTGCAATGTAGTCCTTGGTGATCTCTAACGAGTTTTGCCCGATCTGGTGGGTGTCGTCCGACATTGTGGTCAATGCATGCCAGTCCGCAACCATGCAGAACATCTCGTATCCTTGGTTTTGAAGGTTGACCCAGTTTCGAAGCGCACCCTCGTAGTTGCCGATGTGAAGGCGAGGGTTTGTCGGTCTCATGCCGCTGAGGATTCGTTTGTTATCGCTCAATTCAGTTTAGCTCCCTGCCCAAAAGGACTTTCGAAGCAACCCTCTGAGTGTAATTCAGGTAATCACTTATTGGGTCGAAGCTCGGAGTTCGAATAAATATCATCGCAAGAAATATCAACATCCCTGGCCCATGGCAGAACTTGTACCATTGGTTTCGTTGGATTGGCGGAAGCATTGCTCCAACTAACCAGTGGCCGTCTAGCGGACCAATAGGAATTAAGTTAAAGAAACACAAGCAAATGTTGACCATCATTGATCCATAGATGTAAATGTAGAAAAAATTCCCAACGCTTGAAAAGGCGATTGCACCTTCGGACAACTTTGCGGTGTTCATCCCCGGCACAAACTCTAGATTGAGAATGCCCAATTTGATAATAATGGCGCAGAAGATCGCGATGCATAGGTTAGAAACTGGCCCCATAATAACGGAAACAAAGTGATCCCAGCGCGGATTCTTCATTTTGCCGACGTTCACCATGACTGGCTTACCCCAGCCGATTCCGAAGCCCGTAATACTGGACAGCACCATCATGATCGTACCGAGGGGATCCAGATGAGCCAAAGGGTTTAAGGTGACCCGACCTTGAGACCTTGGAGTCATATCTCCGGCTAAATCAGCGAATTTGGCGTGGCAAAACTCATGCAGAGTAATTGCAGGAATGAATATTAACATGTTCAGCAACACGTTATAGATATCAAAATTCTCAAACATTACAGATCACCCGGCACGGTTTCTTTGTCAAACATTTCTTCCCATGAGTCTCGTCGAACAATTTGTACGTAAGTTCCATTGTGACGGATTAGCACCGTCGCAGGTCGCGGGTAACGATTATAATTGCTCGCCATTGTTGAGTTATACGCTCCAGTTGTGAAGACTTGAATCAAATCGCCGGCTTCAATATTTCCCGGAACGTCAACATCAACGAAAAGGCTATCGGTTTCGCAGTGTTTGCCGCAAATGGTTACGGTCATTTTCGGACCTGGTTTCGCTTCGGATTGTACGGTTCCAATTGCATATTTTGCTTCGTACATTGATGGTCTTGGGTTATCGCTAAGCCCCCCATCAACGGCGACAAAAGTTCTTGACTCGGTTGCTGAAATAGGGACTGCTTTGATTGCGCCAACAGTGTAAAGCGTGACGCCTGCCTCAGCGACGACACTGCGGCCCGGTTCCATTCCAATAATTGGTTCTAGCTTTGCTTTCGTCAGAATTGGTGCCATTGCGGCGATGATGCGTTCGCAATATTCTCGGATCGGAAGAGGCTCATCATCGTCAAGATATTTAGCGCCAAGCCCACCGCCGACAATGATCCGGTTTGTGGTGAAGCCGTGTTTTGACTTCATTTCAGCGGCAAA
>JAYVHY010000063.1:0-5121 GCA_043770615.1 Armatimonadota bacterium
AGCGTCCCGCGCGCCAATTAGTCTTCACTAGCAAAGCAACTACTCCATCGAAAACTCTCCTTGTCCTTGCAAAGATGTGCTTTCACGGGGTTTTCATGAATGTAGTTAAGTGCTTTAAAGTAATGCGCTTCGCTTCGGATAAAGCGATCAAAGTATTCATCTTGCCAAATTGATTCCAGTTCGGGATGAAGCTTCTTTAGCTCATGCGCCGTATATGACTTCAGCGAGTGAAGCGCTTTTGCCAAGGATTGCCCTTCGCCGAAGTATGCAAGGAAATGCATATGATTGGGCATAACCACCCAGGCTCGAAGGTCAAACCTTTGGCCATCGAGAAATTGCAACGCTTCCTGAACAATTGTTGCACACTGATTTTCGCGAAGGATGCAGGATCCAGAGCCTTGATCTAAGTACGCTTGAATTCGACTTATGCGCTCTAGTTCCATTTCAGCACGAGTGCCGGGTAATTCTTCTTTGATCCTTTTCGGCACTTCTTGAGGCAAACTGTCGGCGAGGTGGATTGTGATGGATTGAGTCTGTCCAGCTCCATCATAGTGAGGCAATTTGCGCCTTGTATACCAGCCTTTATGTTCATCCACGTCTGTCATATTTTAGAATCCAAGTGGGATTGAACGCATAGAAATTCAGTACTTTTCTACAATTTTGGCGCGCGGGACGCTCGGGAACTACGTTTCTCCGTTCTGTATTTGGCGCGCGGGACGCACACCTTCCATGAGCGGGACGCTCGGGAACTTCGTTTTTTAGTCCTTCAGGGCAATGTGGTCATCTTTGACCTCGCACAGATCGGTAAGCTCGCCGTCTTGCCATCGGAAGACGAACGGCTCGATGGAATAGTTGCTTTGCTGGCTTGTGAGTCCGACAAGTTGGAAGAATTTCTCTAATATATCTCGATCAAATGAATTTGGTTTTAAAAGGATGGTTGTGTCGCGACAGGGCGCACAAGCCCAATAAGTTTCATTCTGCTCCGTAAATCGATCCAGGAACATCATCATCGTTGCTCCAAAAATCTCGCAATCGAGATAGGTGAAGATGCCAATGTCCGTTTCCTTTCTTGAAACGCGAGGACTGGCATGTTTCCAAACTTTCTCAAGTGCCAAATCCAGTAACTCTTCATTCGATTTCCCAGAAGATTGGGCCATTTCGACCGAGACTGGAGCCACAGCGTTTGGACGTTCGAGCATCAGGATCCCGTGGATATGATCGCCGATTTGGCGTGAAATGAACTTGTTGTTCGTCGGCATTCCGTTGTCGCTGGCGAGCCGAATTCGTAGATCGTCCATGTGGTCGGCAATGGGCAAATTGGCTGCTTCGATATTCTCTCGAATAGCATCGGCAAAACTTCCGACAAGTTTGCTCCTTACCGATTCATGAGTTTCCTTCCAAGTGACAATCAGAGCCTGAAATCCAAAGAATAGCGGGCATCCTTTTAAGAGGACGCCTCCTTTGTTCCACTCGGTTTCGTGCTCCAAATTTAGGTCGTTGATGGCGGAGTTCACTTGAGATTTGAACTGATTGAATTCTTGGCGACCAATGGGCATTGCCCATGCGGGCGGCTTTTCTCCGAGGAATTGTTTGGGTAGTTTCATGGTTGATTTGTTCCTTTCCTGATCTCTGAGCTCCGTTCTCTAGGCCCGATTAAAAGCTCTTCAATTTTGCCAAATCCCGTTCGTGCCCTTCGTTCTCCATCGGAGTCTCCAGCAGGATGGGGATGCGCTCAAACCGCTTGTCGTTGACCAATAACCGAAACCCTTCTTCGCCAATTTCGCCTTCTCCAATATGAGCATGACGATCCTTCTTGCTCCCCAGCCCTCCAATTGAGTCGTTACAGTGAACTGCGACCAGGCGATTAAAGCCAATGACTGACTCAAACTTTGCAAAAGTTTCGTTAAATGTTTCGGCGGTTCGGATGTCGTAACCAGCGGCAAAGATGTGACACGTATCCACGCAAACCGCGACTCGCTGGTCACCATTTAGGCCATCCAAAACCGCCCGAAGCATTTCAAATGTTCCGCCAAGCGATGTTCCCGTTGCCGCGGTCGTTTCCATGACTAACATGACCGATGGGTCAGAGTCTGCCAACGCACGTTTAGCACCGAGGACCCCTAACCGGATTCCTTCATCGTAACCTTGACCAACGTGAGCTCCGATGTGGGAGTTGAGGTATTTGATGCCATATTGAGCGCATCGGTTCATTTCATCGGTGAGGCCGGCAATAGATTTCTCGCGAAGATTTTCACCCGCTGCCGCAAGATTGATCAGATAGGAGTCGTGGCAAACCACCTTGGTGATCCCGGTTTCTGTGATAGCTGCCTTGAAATCGGCAACCATATCATCAGAAATAGGCTTTGCCTTCCAGAGCTGGGGACTCTTGGTAAAAACCTGAATGGCGGTGCAACCAATTCGTTTTCCTTCGCGAATAGCCCCGCCGAGACCGTTCTTGATTGGCATGTGGGCACCGATGAGCTTTGCATTCATGTACACATTATGAATGGTTCAGAAAGCCAGACTAACACGGAAAGTCGGGACCCAATTGCGGTAAAACTTAAGGATAGATGGGCAAGTATTTTCCTGCGTTCAAAGCTTACGACGTTCGTGGAGTAGTTCCCACCGAGTTGAACCCAGAACTTGCATACAATATCGGTCGAGCCTACGCCGACGAACTAAGTCCAAAAACTGTCTGCATTGGATACGACATTCGCCTTTCTGGACCAGCCCTTTATGACGCTTTTGCTCGCGGGCTTAACGATGCTGGGGTTGACGTCGTTCATTTAGGAATGGTTGGAACCGAGATGGTGTACTTCGCTACGGCATTTTACGGCTACGACGGCGGATGCATGATCACGGCGAGCCATAATCCGCCGCAATACAACGGGCTTAAGATGGTTCGGCAAGAAAGTCGTCCAGTTTCATCTGACACTGGCTTGCTCGAAATGGAGCGCCGAGCGTTCGAGCAGAAATGGGAGAAGACGGGCACGGGCACGAGAGTCGACCATGATGTTTACGATGACTTTGTCCAACACCTCCTTGGAATTGTTTCGCCGAGTTCGCTGAAGCAGCTTAAGGTTCTTTGCGATGTTGGCAATGGTGCGGCGGGTGTCGCGCTTGAGCAACTGCTTCCTCATCTACCGTTAGATGTAACAAGACGACTTTTTGAACCAGACGGCAACTTCCCGAACGGAGTTCCTAACCCTATTCTCGAAGAGTCTCGTGCCGAAACGGTAGCCCTCATGCACCGAGAAAGCTTTGACTTTGGCGTCGCTTGGGATGGAGACTATGACCGATGCTTCTTCTTTGACGAGCACGGCGACTTTATCGAGGGATACTACATCGTCGGGTTGCTCGCTCAATCAATCCTCAAGGATGATCCGAATCACACCATTATTTATGATCCTCGCCTGACGTGGAATACGCTTGACATTGTCGAGAAGTTAGGTGGTCGAGGTGTTATTTGTAAGAGTGGACACGCCTTTATTAAGGAAAAGATGCGTGCAGAGGATGCTACCTATGGTGGCGAGATGAGTGCCCACCATTACTTTAAGCAACATTGGTACTGCGACAGCGGCATGATTCCGTTTTTGCTGATTGCGAAGCTGGTTTCCGATACGGGTCGTTCGTTGGGTGATCTAGTTCGAGAAATGGTCAGCAACTATCCTTGTTCGGGTGAAGTGAATTCGACGGTGACCGACGTTCCGACTGTTCTCAATCGAGTCGAGGAACTTTATTCGGAAGGTGGAACGATTGACCGAATTGATGGACTTTCGATTGAGTATCCAAAATGGCGATTCAATCTTCGAGGCTCGAATACTGAGCCAGTGATTCGACTCAATGTTGAGACTCGCGGCGATGCGGATTTGATGAAAGCTAAAACCGCCGAGTTGCTTTCGATCATTCGGGAATAAGACCTGGCATTATTACTGGTTTCGTTAAAACCTGACACACTTTGTTAGGTTTTTGATATACTAGATGAGTCTATATTTTGCGTTTTGGGCGATGTTGCCTGGTCGCATCTTTGGAGGGCTTATATGAAAAAATTAATTATCATTTCAATGGTGGCTGCAGCGGCGGTCAATTCATTTGGACAAGTTAACTGGGTTTACGACAACACGTCGGCACCTTCCGCAATAAGTGCAGGAACTTCGAATGCACTCTTAACCGCAACCTGGGGAGACCAAGTGTCCTTGACACAAGGTGGAATTATGGACGGTTTTACGTTCGGAATTTTTAACTCAACTACCGGTGGAAATACTGGAAACTTGCTTACAGCAAACGTCTTATTCAACTTTTTTGATTTGACTTCAGGTCCTTATACTGGAGGTGCGATCACGGCACCGCCGCTTGGTAGCTTTACCGGAAACATTAACTTCGGAACTGGCCTTAACGCAGGGTTTTTCACCACTGCTACTTTCACAGGTCTTGCATCTTTGAACATTAACCTTCCGCAGAACATTCTGATCACTCAACAGGTGACGTCGTTCACCGGAACAACTAATCGACTTGGAGTTGTAACGTTCACGACTGACAATATTGGTTCAAGCTTTGGTGCAGATGCTTTCTACAGAAAAGATAGCGCCGGAGAAGGTTTGGTATCTTTTGCAGCTCCAACTTCAAATAAGCTTGCTTACCGAGTTGGATTGGTTCCTGAGCCTGCTTCCTTCGCTGTCATTGGACTTGGCCTTCTCGGTCTCGTTGCTCGACGACGAAAGTCAAGCAAGTAAGACTACGGTTTAACCCGTTCATAAAGCCTCAAGCATTGCTTGGGGCTTTATTTTTGCCTTCGATTTCAGCCATAATTGAACCTAAGATCACTTAAATTGATCATCTTTAGCCTTGATCACTTCCGCGCCGACCCACTATGAAGTCCTTGGTGTAGGGTCTGCAGCCGATACTGACACGATACGAAAAGCTTATCGTCGGCTCGCCCAGAAGCACCATCCCGACGTAAGCGACTCTCCAGACGCTCACGACGATATGACGCGTATCAATGAAGCGTTTGAGACGCTCATGGATGAGGCGAGAAGGGAAGAGTACGATGCAATCCTTGCCGGTGCAGTTCGCGAGACCATTCAACAGCATTCGCCGAAGAATCCCGTTCGCATCAAGTTG
>JAYVHY010000064.1:0-27711 GCA_043770615.1 Armatimonadota bacterium
GATATCAAACCGACCAGGAGAAGGTTGCAATCCAGCAAGCGTGAACGAGGAGATCAGTTCTTCCTCGGTCATGTTCTCTACATCGTTGCCCGGTGACCAACCAATGAGAGCGATGAAGTTTTTGAGTGCTGACTTAAGATAGCCTTGAGCCATGTAGTCGAGGACTCGGGTAGCGCCGTGGCGCTTGCTCAGTTTTTTGCCGTCCGCACCGATGATAACCGGACAGTGGACGAAAACAGGTGGTTCCCAACCGAACAACTCAAACAAGAGGGCATGGATTGGAGACGTTGGAATCCATTCCTCACCACGAAGGATATGGGTGATTTCCATCAGATGATCGTCAACCATCGCGGCGAAGTGGTAGGTTGGCATTCCGTCGCCTTTAATCAAAACTGGATCGGGCAAGATGTTGGAATCGAATTCAATTCGACCACGGATGGCATCTTGAACAAGGATCTTTCGATCTCGAGGGATTTTCATCCGAATAACATATGTTCGTCCAGCTGCAATCGCCGCTTCAACTTCGCTTGGTAACGCATCTCGCCAATCTCCCCCGAAATAACCGATCTGTTGTTTGTTGATCTGCTGAAATTCGCGCATTTGGTCAAGTTCTTCACTCGTGTCGAAAGCCTTGTACGCGTGCCCCTTCGATTCCAAAACAGCAATCCACTCGGCGTAGATTCCCGCTTCCTTTCGTTCCGACTGACGGTACGGACCAAATGGTCCACCGATGTGGGGACCCTCGTCAAATTCAATGCCAACCCACTTGAGGGTGTCTACAAACTCTTGCTCACTTTCGGCGTTGTATCGAGCACGGTCGGTGTCTTCGATCCGGAAAATGCATTGTCCACCTTCGTGCTTTGCAAACAAGAAATCGAACAACACGGTGCGCAACGCGCCAACGTGAAGAAGTCCCGTTGGACTTGGGGCAAAACGAACACGAACTGACATTATTTGTATAAGGGTACCGCCCAAAGACCTAGTGGGAAGCCGAAAGGGTACAACCTAACGTAATTATCAAATTCAGTAACAATCATGAGTGAAGCAGCTGCCTGGTATTACGTCGGTTCATTTGGACAACTCGGTCCGCTAACACTCGAACAAATGGAAGAGCTGATCGATGGCGGCGTCATCGAAAAATCAACTTACGTCTGGAAGCCAACCATGAACGATTGGTTGCCAGCAGGCAATGTCATGGAACTCATGACCGCGTTCAAATTGATTGAACCTATGGCGAGTCCTCCGCCTGTTCCGGGAAGCCAGCCGCCGCCGCAATATCGTCCAACGCAAGTTCAAAATCCGGTTCAAAACCCGATGCAATTCTCCCAGTCTTCATCTCCAGCAAGGATGGTTTCGATTCAGCCACAAGGCTTTCCTCGGGCATTAAGTCTTCCTCGAAGTGACAAAAGTCGCTCACTTGCCGGTGTGCTTCAGCTTGTCATTCCTGGCGCAGGTAGGTTGTACCTTGGGTATTCGGCGTTGGGGTTAATCCAGTTCATTCTCACTTTTTGCACGATTGGTTTCGGCCATATTTGGTCGATAGTTGATGGCATCATGATTCTGAGCGGAAAGGTCGGAATCGACGGATATGGTTGTGCTCTCGAAGAGTGATGAAATCGAATGCCCTGCTTATACGTCAGAATAGTATAAGAAGCGAATGAAAGCATTTCGGTTATTGATCAGTGTTAGTTTGGTGTTCCTTGTTCAAGCAATTGCTTGGGCTCAGGATGCTCGTATTGTTTTCAAGATTGAAGGCAAAGGCGAATTCACGATTTCGTTGAATACCAAAGCAGCGCCAAAGACTTGCGCCCAAATTATGGGGCTCGCCGATAGAGGCTTCTATAACGGCTTGAGATTTCACCGAGCCGAGAAAAAACCTAAACCATTCTTGGTTCAAGTTGGCGACCCAAGCACCCGAAACTCAGACATTTCGTCCGATAGTCAATATCGGGGAGGATCTGGCGGTGGTATCGCCAAAGAAGAAAGTGGTTTAACCAATGAGTTAGGCGCTGTTGGTCTGGCTTCAATTCCCGAAGAAGGAGTCCTTGGTGACAGCCAATTTTACATTTTGCTGACTCCGGCTAAGTTCCTTGACGGGAAATACACGGTCTTTGGTAAGGTAACGAGTGGCATGCCGGTCGTTCAGAGCATAGAAAAAGGCGACCGTATCGTTTCTGCAAAAGTCTTTCGTGGTCCTTGATAGGCTAAAATCTTTTCGTGCAATTGATCAAGGCTCTGGTTTTACGCCTATCGTTTGGCGTTCTTAGCCTGTTGGTCATTTCATTCATCACGTTTGTTGCGTCGTCCATGGCAAAAGGTGATCCTGCCCGCTACATTGCTGGCGAGAAGGCCACCGAAGAAACCTACCAACGAATTTACAAACAAATGGGGCTTGATAAGCCAGTTCCGGTTCGATACGGCATTTATATATCTGGTTTGGCCCGTGGTGACTGGGGAAAGAGTTACCAAGGCACCCATGAGCCAGTTTCTGACATTTTGAAGCGGTCGATGCCTATGACTGCCAAGATTGCAATTCTGGCGATCACATTGGCTTCAATCGTAGGAATTACTCTTGGCACGATTGCGGCTGTTCGAGAAAATAGGTTTGCGGATCGGTCAATCCTCACCTTGTCGACTTTAGGGGTGACTCTGCCGAACTTTGTCTTAGCGCCAGTGCTTGTCTATATATTTGCGGTGAAGCTGAACAAACTGCCGGTCGGGTGGGAATCAGAGTTACGAGGACCGGAGTGGATGTATTTGCTATTACCGGTAATTGTTTTGTCTCTTCGCCCTATGGCAATGCTAACTCGATTGACGAGGGCTTCGATGGTTGAAACTCTTCGACAGGAATTCATCCGTACTGGAATCGCCAAAGGAGTTCCGCCGTTTCGGCTCATCACGAAGTACGCACTTCGAAACGCAATTCTCCCCGTTGTTACAACCATTGGTACAACATTTGGATTCTTGTTAACCGGCTCTTTTGTCGTTGAGAGATTTTTCATCATTCCTGGAATTGGTAGCAAAACAATTGAAGCGATCTTCGCCAATGATGTCCCGGTAGTTCAAGCCTGCGTTCTCGCCACCGGATTTATGTTTGTGGTAGTCAATACCATCGTCGATATTTCTTTGCCGATCCTTGATCCGCGTATTCGGGAGGCTCAGGTTTGAGAAAGAAGAAACTCAAAGATCCCCTGGTTTGGGCTGGCATTATCTTCATGGTCCTCCTGGTATTGCTTGCGGTGATAGGACCATATATTCCTATCCCTGGGGCAAAGGATCCAGTTAACGATGTCATTGCGAAGACGCACTTGGGATATGGAACTCCGCACGCTATTCTTGGTACCGATGAAATTGGTAGATCGTTTCTTCAGCGTATCGCGTATGGGGCAAGGATCAGCCTTACGATTGGGTTCATAGTTCAAGCCATTAATCTGACGATGGGAGTCTTGGTAGGAGTTATTAGCGCATTCGCGCCCAAGTGGATTGCTGTTCCGCTGATGCGACTTACCGACGGAATGTTCGCATTTCCCGATATTTTACTGGCAATCCTGATTATTGGAATCCTTGGTCCCGGCATTTTGCCAGTAGTCGTTGCCCTATCCATCACTGGTTGGCCCTCTATTGCGCGATTAACAAAAACTCAGCTTGCAACGATCAAAGAGCGGGAATTTGTTGTTGCTGCGAAAGCCGCTGGAGCCCCAACATGGTACTTGGTCGTTAAGCATCTCCTGCCTCAAATGTCAGGCATTTTGCTAGCTGTTTCGATGATCGAACTTGCAGGCACAATTTTGGCAGAAAGTACACTAAGCTTCCTTGGAATTGGCGTACAACCACCAACGCCAAGTTGGGGCGGACTGATCAACAATGCGAGGGGTCAATTGAACTCCAATCCAACCGAGCTAATCGCGCCATGTTTGATTCTCAGCCTTACGGTTTTTGCGCTGAACTTTATTGGAGATGGACTTCGAGCCTACTTCGATCCGAAGTCCAGTAACATTTAACCTTTGCCGTTGATGACATCGACTGCTTTTGCAAACTGAGCATCTTTGTCCATTGTTGCCGGGTCGAATTCCAAGTCTGGGTCAAGGTCGACCTTATAGTCAGGCTGAAGTCCACCACTGATATATGCTCCGTCTTCATCAACCTTTCGGCTAAGGGCTCCGGATTTCGGCAAGAAGTAGTGAGCAATGGTCATCTTGATTCCTGCACCATCGTTCTGGGTAAATACGGTCTGAACTGAGAACTTTCCGTATGTGTGGTCCCCAACTAACTTGGCTTTACCGTAATCTTTTAATGCCCCTGCCATGATTTCAGCCGCACTTGCGGAGTCGTCATTAACGAGAACGACAACCGGATACTTAAAGTTGTGCAGTTGCCCGCGAAGAGCATCAGAAGATTCCTCTGAACCGTCTCGGAACTTGAGTTTGACAATGTTCTGACCGTCAACCCAATTGCTCAGCATGGTTACGGCTGCGTCTAGAGCTCCACCCGGATTGTCCCGAAGGTCAATAACCAGACCTTTAAGATTGTTCTTTTCAACTTCCTGCAACTCGTGCTCGAATTGCTCTGGCACTTCCAATGCGAAGTTCAATATTTTGATGTAGCCGACCTTTTGGCTCTCAATGTATTTGCTTTCAACATTAGGCGGAATTACCTTTTCTCTTGGAATAGTGAAATCAAGGGGCGCAATTGCTCCGGGACGTGAAATTTTGAGCCTAACTGTCGTGCCTTCTTTTCCTTTGATCAGCATGACAATATCGTCAGATTCCATGCCCGCGATGACTTTCCCGTCAACTCCAACGATGATATCTCCGCCTTTTACTCCAACCCGCTTTGCGGGGCCTTCAGAGAAGACGGACATAACCTTAACTCCCAACGGGTCAGGAAGAAGGCGCGCTCCAATTCCGTAGAACTTTCCTTGAGTTTCGTCTCGAAACTCCGTATTGATCTTTGGCACGAAGAAATTCGTGTGCGGGTCTCCTAGCGAGGCAACAAGACCTTCCATTGCCGAATACTTGAGTGCCTGTTTATCCGGCTTTTTCGTGTAATTCGAGAGTATTCGAGTGAAATTCTGTTTGAAAATTAAGTCATTGGACACTTGGTCGGAGTTCGTCTTGATTCCCAATAATCGATCCCGATTTGCGGTCGTAAATTGACCGTGCTTGATATCTCTCCAGAAGAATCCGAACGAGAAGCATGCTGGAAAGGCTAAAACGACTCCAAGAGCTTTGGCTATTTTCACTTTGAGCCTCCAGCCGCTTTGGGTGTTGGAGGAGGAGTACCAGTCTTAAAGACCCCAGTTGTGAGGGTGTATCCAGAGCCGTCTGGAAGTTGCGTAATCTCTTTGTGCTGTCGATTATTTCCCATTTCAGTTCCACTCAATGTCGCAATTCCCTTTGACGTTAAAGCCATGGCGAAAATTTCTGCGGCATCGCGGGTCGACTCATCAACGATTAGTTTCACCTTAATTGGATTCGTTATTCCCGTTTCAGTTTTGACTATAACTGGCGGCATCTTGCGTTCGTTGCTTATGTAGCCAAAAGATCCAGCGGGGGAAACAACGCTAAGGCATTTTCTCATCGTTTCAAAATCGCCAAGGACATTGTTTCTGAGGTCAATCGTAACTTGGGATTTTCCAGCCACATAGGATTTGAGAGCCTGTACGGACCCAGTGGTAAATGTCAAAACGAAGGCACCCTTTACTTCTTGCAGGGAAGGCAACTCAGTTACTGACTTAACTAAGGTTGTACCAACGACTTTTCCGCCACGATCAAACTTTACGTGCATCGTTCCTGTTTCCCCCGATATCATCCTTTCCTTTGCATGCACGAGAGTAACGCTCTTGTCTAACTTTGCTTTAATATCCTTACGCATATCGTTGATTGTCTTGAAGTCAATTTTCTTTGCAAAGAAGTCTTGTTGGGCTTTTCTGTACTTAATGATCTCTTCAGAGTTGAGAACCCAATGATCGTCAACTTCGGTCACTAAGTCTCCGATCTTTACTCCGGCCTTATCTGCTGCCGAACCTGGTGCAACAGATACAACTGCCAATCGAGGAACGCTGAGTTCCGTGGTTGCTCCTGGCACTTTTATGTCCGATTTGATTGATTTAAAATCAAGCCAAACTCCGACCCCATGATATTGTCCCGCCCGGACATTTTTAAATGCGGTGAATTCGTTGGGATTGTAAAATTGGCTATTCAGATCATTTAAGCCAGCGACCATCCCCTTGACCGCTCCGCTCAAGAGCTTTCTTTCGTCACTCACTGGATCAACATACTTTTCCTTAATTAAACCGGAAATCCCTGCGAAATAGTCGGACTCAGCAATATCGAACTGATCATCTTTCGACGCCAGTAATCCAGTATTGAGTGACTCTGGCATATCTCGCCGATCTCGAGCATTTACCCCCACGATGGTGGTTCCCAAAAGACCAACAATGATTCCCGCCGATGTAAGGCTTTTCATAATTTTCTTGTTACTTTAAAATACGCTAAATTTTCGCGTCTAGCTTCACGATTCTCACACGGTGCCGAGGTACTTCACTGGAGCTAGTGCTCAAGAAAGCTTTTACGATAGCAAGTGCTTGTTCAGTTCCCAAAACCCGAGATCCAAGAGCGAGAACGTTTGCATCGTTATGCTCTCGTGCCATTTCCGCCATATATTCTGTCGTGCAAAGCGCGCACCGAATGTTTGGATGTCGATTGGCTCGAATACTCACTCCAATCCCCGTACCGCAAATAAGGATTCCGTAATCAGCACTTCCACTAGCTAGCATGCTTACCAGTTCATCGGCTGCATCAGGATAGTCAAAGGAAGATTCGTCAGGAGCTCCTACTTCGGAACAAGAATGTCCATTAGACTCCATCCTTTCTCGGAGCCAGCTTCGAAGTTCGATACCTGCATGATCGGAACTGAGGACGAGTCTCACTTGATTTCTCCCGCTAAGGTGCGAACGGCAGGTATTGGACTCTCCTTAAGTCGTGCCAGGGCTTCAGCAGGGACTGTCCATGCCTTTTTCATTGCGCCCTGCAAGACGGCAATCTGCACAGCAGGATGTTTGTCGGTAAACGCATTCTGAATTTCGCCTTCCTTTACGTCCTTTAATAGGGCGAAATTCTGAAGAGCTGAAAGGCGAACGTATGGGTCCTGGTCAACTACTAGTTTTTGCAGCGCTTCGCGCAAAATTAGGCTCTTAGGTCCAAGAGTAACTGGAATTCGTTCTCGTAAGGTTGGGCTGTCATCGGCAAGACATCCAAGGAGCTTTTCTTTTGAAATAAAATTCCCAATGGATAGTCGTCGTAGGCACTCTAGTCGAACGAATTCGGAAGGGTCATTGACCAAAAGATACTCAAACCTTTGGGCGTCCAATTTTTGGCTAGGATCCAACTGCTCAAGTGCCGCAAGTCGAATAAGAGCCATTTCTTGACCGGTTGCGGTCAGAAGCGTCTGATGGCAACCTTCTTTTTCTTTGACGTTAGCTCGATATAGGGCACCCAATGCAATCATCGCGTGTCTTCTAACTCTCCAACTTGCTCGTACCGTACAGCCAATTACTGCGTCAAACGTCCCATAAGCCGGATTCTTGGCAGTATAGGCAAGGGCAACTGCTCGAACCGATTCATTCGAAGGTGCCGTGATCAACTTGCTCATGGTTGCAATCTGAGCAGGTGTCGGCTGACCGCTTAGAACCAACTCAAAATATGCCTTGGCTGCATCGTTCGCTACACCTGCATCGAGATCTCCAGTTGCCGCCAAAAGATCAGCCTCTAGACCCTTAAGACCCTTGATAAGCTCAATGTTGGCAAGCGATCGTCGTTTGGAAAATCGGTTGCCATTCGCGAGGGCTGCTCGAATTGATGCCTCATTGTCGTAAGTCGATTCTGCGGGAGTTGTTGCTGGATTAGGACCAATTCCATCGGAGATCAACTCAAAATTTCGAAAGTCACATTGAAGTAACTCAGCTCGTATTCGGGTTTTCCCAAAATAATTGGTTGGCGCTCCGATTGAGGCTCCAATGACCTCTCCGCCAGTAAACGGAATCGTAATCGTTTGCCAGCTATTGTCAGCGGGAACTGAAATCATGGATGGTTCACTGCCCATTATAAATTCTTTTTTGGATCCGTCTTTCATCCAAAGCTTCGCCGCCATCGGATTTCGACCCTTTGTTCTTACTTCGAATTTTAGAGCCTTTTGGTTACTCCACTTGCCAGAAGAAGGGAGAGCAAATTCTCCGGCCCTCAAAATGCTTAACTCGCTATAGGTCAAAACGCCTTCGGCAACCGCCACGGCGGTTGGAGACTGAATGGCGGCCATTTGAGGCCCCATGAACGGGCGTCCTGGTTGAAGCAAGTTAAGCTGCGCCCATTTCGAAACAAGCTCGGCGTCCTGTCGGAAATTTGGGTCGTATAGTCGATGGAATTCTCCACGCATTGTTGCCATTCGATCCATCAAAAGTGTTGAAGTGCTTTGAGTTGTATAGCCGTTTTTGAAGTCTTCAAAATGTCCACTTAGTCGGCTAAAGATTCCGGACTGAACAACATAAAACAATCCTTCCTCAAACCACATGTCCGGGCTTGATCCCCCGAGGTCGGCAAAGCCGTGGACAGAGTAGTTTTCACCCGGTTCAGCCTTATCAGTTGTATGAGAGCTTGAGAGTGCAATTGTGGCTGCAAACGGTCCCCTTTCGACAGAATCATCAGATTCAAACTTGCTTCGGTTGAACTCAGAATTAATGAGTTGCTTAAGCTCCCTGATGTCAAAAATGGGTTCGGAAATAAATCTTGGAACAACCTCAAGGTTTAGTTCTCCGCCGGAGACAATCGCAAAGAGGCTTTTCAATCTACCGATTGCTTCAAGAACCCTTGTTTTGTCCCTCATTTCCAGCGTGTTTGAAAACTCTGGATTCGAGAAATCTCGCTCGGCAACAACCAAGAGGACTTTTAGCTTAACGGCGTCGGGCTTTATGTCCGGGACTTGAACTCCAGACCAGTCTCGACCTACTTCCAAAGGCTTCCATTGATTATTGAAGTCTTCTGGGGTTAGGTACTTGAAGATGCTGCCGTCAAGTAAAGCGGATGGAGTTTCCAAGTTTGGCTTAGGAAATTGAGGGTTTTGTATGTTAGCAGGACTAACCGACCCGAGCATTGCACCCAAAACGATCAATGATGAAAGCATATCTTTAGCCTACTCTAAGACTTCAAAAAGCCGAATGTCATTTTTCGACATTGCGTGGCCATCACCACGGGTGAACTGAAGGGACTTTCGATGACCTAAGGTTGAGAGATCCTTGGGCATCATCGAAACCATATCCAAAACGACCTGTTTGATCTTCTCGGAATTTGCTTTGAAAACTTCAAGAACGTCCGTCGCGTTCACCGCTTCTGTCCCGGCATGTACTCCACTATCGTAGTCAGTAATGAGAGAAATATTGACTACCGCCATCCCAAGCTCATGACACAAGAACGCTTCTGGGTACTGGGTCATGTTAATGACTTCCCACCCTTGATCATGAAACCATTTTGATTCAGATTTGGTGCTAAAGCGTGGACCTTGAATGACGACAACCGTACCACCGTCATGACAAGTAATTCCATTTTTGCGAATGCATTCAACTGCAATTCGCCTAAGCTCTTTGTCATACATATCGGCTGGCGAAACGTGGGTTACAATTGGTCCGTCGTAAAAAGTGTCCGCTCGGCCTGAAGTTCGATCGACGAATTGATCACAAACTACAAAATGGGTTGGTTCAACGTGCTTTTGAAGTGAGCCGGCTGCGCATGGACTAACAATTGCCTGACATCCTAATGATCGCATCGCCCAAACGTTCGCCCGATAATTGACCTTGTGGGGAGGAATCGTATGATTGCGTCCGTGGCGCGGAAGAAATGCAACCTTTCGTCCTGATAGCTCAGCAAGAAAAACCGAGTCGCTTGGTGGACCGTATGGCGTATCTACTTTGACTTCCTCAACATTGGTAAGCAAGCTGTAGAAGCCTGAGCCGCCGAAGACTCCTATGTCGGCTTTTTGGCTCACTTTTGATCCTCAACGGCAAGCAATAGTTTCTTGTGGGATAAGTAAACGAACTGGTCAACCCTGGAACCTCGTCGTAAGCAGAGGTCTGGATCAAGTTCAATAACCTTTGATTCTTTCACTGCTCTAAGGTTGGCAAATCGAGGGTCAGATACAAATCCTTTTGGATCTCCGGCAACAAAGATCACAGTTGGGTTTTGAGCAACAAGAAATTCAGCGTTAAGGGGTTCAAACCTGTTGGACTCCGGTCCCACGAGCGGAGAACCAATAATTCGGGCAACGTCACCTTGAAATGATTTTGTTCCCGCAATCATATGATGACCGCTGGCGTCGGGAATGATAATTGCCGACTTTTGTGGCGTTAAAGGTGGTTCACCAGATGCTGCTCGGACTTGCTTTTGAAGCTTAAAAATGTACTCGTTGATTGGTGCTTCACCCGAGATCATATTGCCAAGAACATAAAAGTCCATGATGTATGCTTCTACCGTATCAGATCCAATGATGTGTACCTTTCGGGCAACTTGCTTTAATTTAGCGACTTCTGCGTCACCATAAAGGTCCCGATCAATTACGATCAAGTCAGGTTTTATTAGGGCAAGCTGCTCATAATTTGGCTTCAAATCCGCGACGACTTTCGCATCTAAAATTGAGGTTGGATAATTGCAAGCATTGGTACGACCTTTCAGTTGCACACCAGCCATTGCAATCATCTCAGAAGTACTAGGACTAAGGCTGACGATGTTTAGATAAACTTCCTCTCGTGGACGAGGAAGACCCCCAACTCGGGTTGGAGGCTTGCATCCTAATAGGACTAAGAGCGCAAGGAATACGCTACCGATCATTTGCTTGCGCATAGGTTTCATTTTGAACTGATTGCCTCCAAGATTGCCAGAAGATTCATGCTATTTTCGCACGACCTTGAATCGCCTTGAATTGCTGAATTTTGTGAGAACCCCTCGTTTTCCAAAAGCTATGACACTCACTTGATATTCACCTGAAAGCACGTCTTCGCTAAAATTCCATTCAAAGTTCTCGCTCTTTGCACTAAATGCTCTCAAATATCGACTCGGTGTTTTCCTAGTGTCCGAGTTAGTGATCATGACGATTTCAACTCCGTAAGCAACGGCTTCGGGAACCGCATCCCACTTAAAAGTGACCGAATCAACTTTCGTTTCCCCATTTTCTGGAGACGTAAGGTTCACCCGACTCATGTCAACTGGAGGCTTTGAAGTTGTATCCTGAGTTGGAGGATTCGTGGTTGGCTTAACCGAAGAACCAATGGGCAAGGTTGCCGTTGAAAAAGTTGAATCACCAATTGCAGCGGTTCCAGTAATTGCCAACATGATTGATTTGGCGCCTTTGATTGTGGCATCAAACTTAATCGGCTTTTGACCGGAAATTGCTTTGATTTCCAGTATCGATTCTCCGTCCACAAATATGGATAGGGTTGAGTTGCCGGTCCCTTCAGTATCCGTGTCAGGAATACCAAATTGACCCCTTAAAAAAGTGGATCCGCGAGGAATCGAATAGACAAGTCGACCACTTCGATCTGGAGTTGAGTCTCCTTGGGGAACTAACAGGATTCCCGATCGAAGAACAACCCCGCCAATCGAGAACTCCTTGCTCATCTTGAACACGGCTGATTTCGTGACTTGGGTAACCGGAGTCAATTCGGCCAGTCTAATGTCTGGCTTTTTGGTTGATTGTGACGCCGCAAGGGCAAGAAAAAGGGGTAGTGAACTAATCATTGTTTCTCAATATTTTGCAACAGTCTAATGGATATCATTTCCGCTAAGGGGATCACCGGTCGGATCGTCTTTTTTGGGAGGATCGCTTTTGCCGCCTTCATCACCCCTTAAGTCAATCGGCTCATCACTTTTACTTTTCTTTGGTTTTGGTGTCGGTCTAACCGAATCTTCGTTAGGCGGTTGAGCATCACGAATTGGCTCGTTATCATTGATTCTCGGCCGAGTGTCATCCATATTCGAGTCTGGTGCAGTTTGATCAAATGGCCGGTCTTCACGTTGCTCATCATTTCGTGGCCTTGGGTCGGACGGTAACTCGTCGGTTCTTGGCGAGTCTTGCAGTGAATCTCGATTGTCAATTTGTGGCGTTTGCCTCTGAATCGGCACTTGGTTCATCCGTACCCCGCCATCGTTTCCTTTCGACTTCAAGAAGAAGAGGACTCCAAACGTTAGAATTGAGGTAGCGATAAATGCTGCAATGCTATACACCACAACTTGATTGGCTGCGAAGCCGTCCTTCTGTCCATTGCCTGCCGATTCGGTTGATACGGGTTCCGGCTTCTTTGGTTCTACAACTTTGACTTCAACTGGCGAAATCGGTTCGTTCGTGACTCGAATAGTGCCGTCTGGTTCGCGAACAACGTCGGAAGCACCTAACATGTTTCCGCTACCATCGTAATGAACCATTCGCTCATTGCCGAGAAAATCCTTTTCAAGTCTGCTATAGCCGCCTTCGTTCATGATGTCTATCAGTATAACGCTGGAGTAAAAGTTAAAGTTTCGGGAATCAATCCCTCTGCGCAGACCAAGTATCATCGAACAATGGTTCGATGGCCGTTCGTTTTAGTAGGATTGACCGCACTGATCGCGGGCTGCGGAAAATTTTCGGATCGTCCCAGTACAAATATCGGTGAATACGTTTGGCTGACTAGATACGACGTAAAGACTCTTGACCCTGCTGCAGTTCAGGACTGGACGACCGGAAAAGTCTTGTCCTATCTGTATCCGTCCATTGGGAAGCTCTGCGAAGTCAAGTCGGATGACAGTAAGAAATTCGTTCTCAAACTAAACAAGTCTGTATTCACAAATGGTGAACAGGTCACTCCAGAAGACATACGTTTTACTCTCGAACGATGTTTGTGTTCGGAAACATTGTCCTCAGTTGGCAATCAATTTGCATCTCAGATTCATGGAAGCAGAGCTTTTATAGATGGCAAGACCAAGAGTCTTGATGGCATCGTGATTGGCCCAGGTGGAACAGTTACAATTCAGCTAGACACTCCCGATCAAGCATTTACAGCAAAGCTCAACAATAACGCATTTGGCGTTGTAAACCGCAAGCTTGTCGAGATGCGAAAGCCGCTCGATAGCTACAAAATAGGCTACGGGGCCGGGAATTGGACGCTCGAATTTGTTGCTCCCGGGTCTGAGTGGAGCATGAAGCATAAAGATACCGGCGAATGGCTCAAATTCCGATTCAGCGGTGACTCGGCTAGCCGCCGAAGTTTGTTCGACACCAAAGCTGCCGACTATGCGATGTTTGCAGCCCACGATATTGGAGTTGTGAAAGGGCATCTGAACTTATCCAAAGGCGGACCGACGACCTTGGTATATCTTCAATTCAATCCAAAGACTAAGCCAGAATTAAACAATGGGCTTCGTTATGAAATTGGCGCCTTGCTGCGCTCAGAACTTAAATTTACGGAACTTCTTGGCGACCATGTGAGGCAAGCCTCACACTTCCTCGAGCTTTCGGGGATCGATCCGCTACCATCATCAGGAGTTTTCTCGCATCGAATTACGAACAAAGGGCATTTCGAGATCACCTTTGCTGAAATTGGAATGCAGAATCCGAGTGTTGAAGGAGTCGTAACAGTATTGCGGAAAGCGGGAATGGATATTCAAGGACGAGCCATGCCGAGTGGAGCTATGCTTGAAATGAATGCAAAGGGTGAAATCCCCATTTTGTTCACCGGCTGGCAGCCGGATTTTGATGGACCGCTCAATACGATTCCTATGCTTTTTCATTCTAAGAGTAGCGAGAACCATTCGGGATATAGAAATTTAAAAGTTGATCAATTCATTGATGCGGCCCAACGAGGCGAAGATACGACAGCAAACATCCAACGGGCGTGGCTGATTATCGGAAGTGATGCGCCTTGTGAACCCCTGTACATTCAGCGAGACCTCGTCCTCATGCGCCGAGATCCACCGAAACCATAGCTATGTTTGATTACTTTTTAGAAAAGGTAAACGAGCCGTTCAGGTCAGATATTGGCCACAATGCCAATGTCTTGATTTGGCTGTGGGGCATTTATGTCTCACTCTTTTTAGTACTGTTGGTAAGAGACTTTTTCTCGGCACGCCGCAAAATCTTGTTCGGCAAAGACTTAGATGACGGAGAAAAGCGAGGACTGCCGCTGAGTCTGCGTCTCAATTGGCTATTTATTGCCGCCGGTGCATTCCTCAATTTATATCAAATTCAGTACATCATGTTTCACAATTCGGGCTGGTGGACGGGGTTTTGCTGCTCGCTATTTCTTCTTGAACTGAGCCTCTTAATTTTCGAAATCTATAGAAGCAAAAGCCTGGCGCGGTTCATTCGGAATGACGGACATCCTTCGACCGGAACTAGATTGCTTCATGCGACATCCGCTGTTGCAGCATGGCTACTGCCCATCATCTGTGCTTTTATTGCTCAGGCGCAATACTTTCACGATAAACAATTCATCAGTTGTTAAACGCTCATAACACCCGACCCCAGACTGTAAACTAACTATGATGTCGCTCCCCGTCATTCGCGCTCCCAAGATTTCCGAACTGGATCCAAATCCATTGGCGATCAATGCGAACCAAGTGGCAGACTGGCTAGTTGGGTTTCTGAAGGATGAAGTCATTCGTCGGCGGACCATGAAAAAGGTTGTCCTCGGCCTTTCTGGTGGGGTCGATTCTGCGGTTGTCGCCTACCTTTGTGCCCGCGCATTCGGACCCGAGAACACCTATGCATTCCGAATGCCCTTTAAAATCTCTAGCCAAGAAAGCCTTGATCACGCCCAGCTTGTCGTTGACGACATCGGAATTCAGGTTCAAACCATTCCGATCACGGGAATGGTTGATGGCTATTCTGCCCTTGACCAAGACATAACGCCTCAACGCCTCGGCAACATCTGCGCCCGCTCACGAATGATTGTCCTGTTCGACCAAAGCGCGGAGGTCGGCGGAATTCCAATCGGAACCGGTAACAAGAGCGAACGGCTGTTTGGCTACTACACATGGCATGCCGACGATGCTCCACCGATCAACCCACTCGGTGATCTGTTCAAGACCCAAGTTTGGGACCTCGCCGAAGCCCTTGGCGTACCCAGCGTCATCATCAACAAACCAGCGACCGCAGACTTGGTCAAGGGCCAAACCGACGAAGGAGATTTCGGAATCTCATATTTCAAAGCTGACCGAATCTTGCACTATGTTGTGCAAGGGTATTCCCGCTCATCAATCGTCGAAATTGGCTTTCCGGCTGACGAAGTAGAAATCGTTTGGAAGCGAGTGAGCAGCACTCACTGGAAACGCAAACTACCGACCGTTGCCATGCTCAGTAACACCGCGATCAACGAGTATTACCTTCGCCCTGTCGACTTTTGACCCGTGCTCAGGATCACGCGGCATTATCGCTCTGGTACCCTTATAGGTTCAAATGTTCGATAAATATCTGCCAGCCGAGTTCGAAGCCAAGTGGCGCGAGAGGTGGCTCAAAGCCGATCTCTTCAAAACTCGAGAGGATGAAGGGAGACCCAAATTCTATGGTCTTGAATTCTTTCCGTATCCAAGCGGGGCAGGTCTAAGCGTCGGACACGCGCGCAACTACGTTCCACCCGACGTAACCTGCCGAATGAAATACATGCAAGGCTACAACGTCTTGCACCCGATGGGATTCGATGCCTTTGGACTTCCAGCCGAAAACGAGGCGATCAAGCGCAAAAGCCACCCCGCTCCGATGATTGAAAACTACGCCGCTAACTACAAGCGGCAGATGGATCTCATCGGAATCGGATTCGATTGGTCACGATCCTTTAAGAGCTCAGATCCAAGCTACTACAAGTGGACTCAGTGGATTTTTGAAGTCCTCTACGAACGCGGTTTAGCGTTTCGAAAACTTGGTGCAGTCAACTGGGACCCGATAGACAAAACCGTTTTAGCCGATGAAGAGATTGTCGCCGGACGAGCTGAGCGCTCAGGTGCAATTGTAGAAAAAAAGTGGATTCCTCAGTGGTATTTCAAGATCACTGACTACGCACAGCAACTCATCGATGGCCTAGACACCGTTAACTGGCCCGACGGCATCAAAGCCATGCAAAGGAATTGGATTGGCCGAAGCGAAGGGTGCCAATTTACATTTGCGGTGGCAGGAGTGGGCGAAAAGGAAGTTTACGATCTCGATTCGGACAAGCGCGGATTCGAACGAGCGTTGCACTTCGACGTTTTCACAACCCGTGTTGACACAATTTTTGGCGTGACGTTCTGCGTCTTGGCTCCCGAGCACGCACTGTTAGAAATGCTCCCAATTGGACCCGAGGATCGCCAACGAATTGCCGATTATCAATCTCAATCCAAGCTTCTAAGTGACATGGACCGAACAGCGGAGAATCGCGAGAAAACCGGCGTCTTCACCGGAGCCTATGCTGTGCACCCACTGACCGGAAAACATATCCCGATCTGGATTGCTGATTATGTATTGGCGACATATGGAACTGGTGGAATCATGGCGGTACCGGGCCACGATCAGCGTGACTTCGATTTCGCCAAGAAATTTGGTCTCGATATCGTGCCCGTCATCATTGGCGAAGGTGGAATCGCAGAAGTTGAAAAAGCCCACGCCGATGGCAAGGCACTTGAAACCAAGGATGGAACTCTGGTCAATTCAAGCTACTACGATGGGCAAACCATTGCTGACGCCCAACAAAATCTTGGAATGCGGCTTGAAGCCGATGGCATCGGAAACCGAAAGATTCAATATAAACTCCGCGACTGGCTGATTTCCCGCCAGAGGTATTGGGGTTGCCCGATCCCAGTCGTACATACCAAAGACGGGGACGAGGAGCTTGTACCGCTTAACGCGTTACCGGTCGAACTACCATTTGTAGACTCCTATGAGCCAAGCGGAGACGGAACGTCCCCCCTCGCTCACATCGACGAGTTCGTCAACTGCGTTGACAGCGATGGTCGCTTGGCTCGAAGGGAAACCGATACTATGGGCGGTTTCGCTTGCTCGTCTTGGTACTTCCTCAGGTTTTGTGATCCCGATAACTACGAGAAAGCATGGAGCCCTGAGAGCGTCAACTACTGGATGCCGGTTGACTGCTATGTTGGTGGAGCCGAGCATGCGGTCATGCACCTTTTGTATGCTCGATTCTGGACGAGGGTTTTGTACGATGCTGGCTATGTTCAGGTTCAAGAGCCATTTGCAACTCTAAAAAATCAGGGTCAAGTCCTTGCTTCGACGCCTTATCGTAATCCACGAGAAGGCGAACGACTCGAAGTCGGTGAAGACGGTATTTTGGTTTCATTCGAGGAAGCTAAACTGATCCCGGAAGAGGATTTGAATTGGCGTTGGGTACGCATGTCGAAATCCAAAGGCAACGTCGTAACCCCGGACGAAGCGGTGGAAAGCTATGGAGCCGATGCCCTGCGAATGTATCTCTTGTTTGTAGCTCCGTTCCACGCCGATGTCCAATGGTCGAACGAAGGCATTCAAGGAATGGTTCGCTTCTTGTCACGAGTGTTCAAGTTTGCCGGAGAAATCAAACCCTACTTTGTGGAAGGTTGGAAGGATGTTTTGCCATTTGAAGAACTGGACGATGTGTCGAAGAAGATTCGGCGAAGCACTCACCAGGTGATCCGAAACTGCACCGGAGATCTCGAGGACTTTGGCTACAATACCTATGTTTCATGGTTGATGAAGTACGTCAACGAGTTGAACGACAGCTTGGACTTTGCTCGAAAGCGAATGGACAATGAGCGGGCAATGTCCCTTGCCTTTTCCGAAGCCCTCGAAACCCTGATTCTTTTGGTCTCCGTCGGAGCACCTCACTCTGCAGACGAGATATGGGAAAGTCTAGGTAAAGAAGGTTTCACTTATCATGCCAATTGGCCAGTCCATATTGAAGAGTTAGCCAAAGAAAGCGAAGTCACGATTGCTGTCCAGGTGAATGGGAAACTCCGTGACACAATCGTCGTTGCAGCGGGAACAAATGACTCGACGATTCAAACCTTAGCTCTTAACAGCGAAAAGGCGAAAGTCTATACGGACGGTAAAGAAGTGAAGAAAGTCATTGTGATTCCGGGAAGATTGGTTAATATCGTAGTAGCGGGTTAAAACATGAAAAATTGGATGATCGCCGTCGCCGCAGTTTTTGCCTTAGGTGCAATCCTATTTTTGTCCGATCGTCCGGTCCAAACTCCGAGTGGAATTGACCTCATTCGGACGCCGGAACAGTATCGTGACGCCAATAATAAGGCCGAGCAATTTGGGCTTGCGGTGATGCAGAAAGCCGATAACGGAGAGAAGTTAACTGACGCTGACTTGAATAACTTACGGGAAGCCTTGAAGTATTTTGAGGCAATGCGATTGTTTATGCCTTCGCGCGTATCGAGCAACTTCGGAGCGGGCCGCTGCTACATGATTCTGGGTGAAAAGCAAAGTGCAGCCGAGCGCTTTGAACAAGCCGTCGTAAATCGCGGATACGACCCCGAGAAGGATCGGCCAGATATCCGTGCAATTGGTTTTGAAGCAATGGCACTGTTGTCTGAAGTAACGCTTGACCTGGCTTCAGAAGAAATCGGCAACTTCAATTCGTTGAGCCAAGCCAACGATCCAACGGGTGCTGCTGAGGCCAAAAAGCGAGCAGACGTTTATTACCAAAAGGCGTTTGATTTTTCAAACCAGGCTGTATCTGGTGTACCAACTTCGGCCCGCTACCTGATTGATCGAGCTAACGTCCTTCTCGCCTTAAAAAAAGAAGACCTTGCCAAGAAAGACATCTTAAAGGCAAAAGCTATTTCACCCGAGGACCCTCGGGTGAAAATGACCGCCAGTATGGTCGGCCTTTAGCGGGTTGGCGGTATTGGCGGAGCTCCACCTTGACCAGGAAGAGCGATGTTCTTCATCGTATCCATTCTCGATTTGAGGCTCTCTGGGAGCTGATCCCGAGTATATGTCTTTGAATCGTCGACCCAAACGTCATAGAGGCTCGTGAAGTAGCTCGCCCTTTTTCCAAGTTGGAAGAACAACATATAGCTTGTTTGTTTGGCTAGCTTGTATTCGCCAAATGTTCGCTTCATGTTCTTCATCCCAGGAAGCTGAGCGAACATGTCACTGTCCATCATGCCAACCATTTCTGGCATCGTAATCGTCTTGTTGCCAGTCGTCGTATCGATTGCCATCAAGCCATCCATCGGCATTGACTTGAGTTGAATGGTTCCGACAATTGGAATGCCGTCCGGAAGCAGAACCGTCCTTTCAGAATCCATCGTCATGTCACCCATTCCCATGGCCGCCATCATTGGTCCAGCCATCGCCATCCCTAATCCCATCATGCCCGCCATTCCCTCTTCCGTGTCATCGCCTCCGAACAAGTTTTCCGAGGTCATGCCTTCTCCAGCCTTAAACGGAGGCAATGACCCATTGAATACCATGCGGCTAAGGATCGCCATTTGAGTTGGATTCAAAGATGCAAACGATACTGGTTTCTTTGCCGCCAACGATTGCTTTTGAAAGTCTGTTAGAGTCGCATAGAGTTTGAGCGAATCAAATCCGGTGCTGGTTAGGGCGGTGGCCGAACCCATGTCGGAAGTTCGGAATACGGCCGTTACAATAGGAAGACCAAGCAATTCTGATCCTCGCGCAGAATCCTGTGCGGTTGCAAATTTAGAACAGTCATCCAAATTCACGTACCCTTTTGTGCTGCCAGCCTTGATCAATGCAGATAATGCATCCCGTTTACAAAACGCCGAACGTAACTCGAGGGGGGATGAAGCTTGAATAATCGTCCATGTGCCATCCTTCGTTACTTTTTCCGTCATAGTTCGATCAATGGCGTCCAGAATTCCTTCAACCGTTGTTCCGTCTTTGGTTAGTTGCGAACACAGTACTGTCATGACATCGTCCGATGGCATGGCAATAACATTGCCTCCTTTCGATCCTTGTTGATCCAGAATTGGACCAAGTAAATAGGAAAGCGGCTCATTCTTACTCGGGTCCCCCATGAGAGCTCGCATTGGAGCAGAGATTGCGCCTGCCGGGGAATCACCACCTCCAAATGCTCCTTCGCCGCCCATGAACATGGACATCGCCCCGAGACCTCCAGATTGAAGGCCAGTTATCATTCCCATGAAGGGATCAATCTTTTTTCCATCAACTAAGGCCTGGGCATACTCTTTCGCAGTGCTACTGGAGTCAAGTTTTGTTTCTCCATTCACTGTAGGTCTAACTGCTTCTGGATTGACAATAGGAAGCTGCACCATTCGATGGTAAACGCCAACCCCATCGCCCGTATATGCCGATATATCAACACTGAGTGTAGTTCTCGCGCTGATTTGGAACACCGTTTGGATCGTCGTGATTCGATTAACCAATTCAGGTTTTTTGAGACCTTGACTACCACCAAACATATCCCCAAAGTTGAATCCGGCAGATTCAGGGTTCTTCGTGCCATTTTTGCTTTCGGTTACTGCCAATTTCTTGAGATACTCAAGGATGGCAGTTACGGCTTTTCCGGACATTGGAATCTGCATGGATGTTGGGGTGCTGCTCAAAACAACCCTTCTGCCTTCGACAATTGAACTCAGGTCTTTCGATCCGATCGTTCGTAGAAGGTTGAGTGCTCCCTCATCTGCCTGAAACATCTGACCAAAAATTTCAGTCATCATTTTCGACATATCTTGCGGGTTCTTTTCAATGTTCTTCCCTAAAGCTTCCAATTCAGCTTCAGTTTTCTTTTTGGGTGGAGTCTGATTTATTGTCGCCTCAATGGCTGCGATCAATTCGGGATCTCCTGCTTTTTGCTGTTGCTGCCTAAGAGCTTGGGTCGCAGTTAGGTAATAGCTTTCACCTTTTGACTCCCATTCGGCTCCGGCAACCGAAGCAATCTTGTCCATGAGATCTTTGGGAGTTACGTTTTTGACATTGATATAAATTGGGAACGCTTTGATGTCACCAAAAGCGGCCATGGGCAAACGAGTTTCGGCAGATAATCGTTCGATTACTTTTCCAAGTGGCTCGAAGTTGCTTTTAAACGTAAGCGTGGATTGTTGATAACCCATCACGGAAGCGAGTGCAATAGATAGCATTTGTTCTTTAGTTATACGCGTTTTCCCGATTCAGGCTTCAGATATTCGGTACTTTGAATGGTATGTTGCAAATAATTGTTGAAATTCCCGACAGGCTAGACAAGTTTCTTGCAGCTCAATTCCCCGACCACTCACGATCAAAGATCGTCAAACACATTGACGAAGGACACGTTTTGGTTAATGGAACGAAGGAAAAACCCTCATTCAAGCTCAAAGAGGGAGACAAAATTGATTTTGAAGAAATTGCCGATTCGGCACCACATGACCTGACGCCTCATGCAATGGATATTGAAATCCTTTATGAGGACGATGACCTATTGATCGTCAATAAGCCAAGAGGTCTAGCGTCACATCCGGCTATTTCGCTGAAGGAACCATCACTTGTTAATGTTTTGCTTGCCAGAGGCGGCGAGCTTAGTACGATGGGCGGAGACTTTCGACCAGGCATCGTCCACCGACTCGACAAAGAAACGACCGGATTGATGGTCGTTGCTAAGAATGACTTTGCTCACGCAGGCCTTGCGGCCATGATTGAGAAGAAGGAAGCTCAGCGACGTTACTTTGCCGTTGTTGCTGGAGACGTTGAACGAGAGATTTATACAATCGACGCTCCTATGGCGAGGAGTCAGACCAATCGTCAGCAAATGACCGTTAGTACGAAAGGGAAGCGAGCGGTAACTCACGTACGTAAGGTCATGCGACTTTTGCAAGGAACCCTGGTTGCTTGCAAGTTAGACACCGGTCGAACTCACCAAATTCGCGTCCATCTAAAAGCCCTTGGAAACCCGATCATGGGTGATTATTTGTACGCTCCAAGGGAATGGCGTGCCGGGACGATGCAACTCCATGCCGCCTACTTGGCAATCATTCACCCTCGAACCGGCGAGCCAATCGTTGCTTACGTCGATCCTCCCGAAGATTTTGCTGGAAGGGAATTCGCGACAAGGGAAATTATTGAGAGCTTTACTCAGGGCGAACAAGCCTAAACTGACTTTGGAGATTTGAAAGCCGAGAATGATTCGGCTTTCCCCTTGAGTTCAAGCTCAAGTTGGCTCCAACCCTCGAGCCCAAGAGCTTCATAAACCGTTGCCGAAACCACCATGGTTCCCTCAGATGCGGAAGATTGTAGCCGATGAGTGGTATTAACCACGTCACCCATTGCGGTTAAGTCAACAATTTGGTCAGATCCCACATTGCCGACATAACTAATGCCGGCATGGATTGTGATCCCAATTGGCAAATCATGAAATTTAGACAAAATCTCCTTGCCGGCTTCAAACGAACACTTAATATAGTCGCTACCTGCCACTCCGGGCAAGAATAGGGCTTGAACTGCGTCTCCAAGGTACTTGTCGATAAGGGCATCGTGATGCATCAAAATGTCGGTACTTGTGTTGAAGAAAGCGTTGAGTTTTCCCACCAATTCGGTCGGCTTCATGGTTTCCGATAGAGTTGTATAACCTCGGACATCCACAACCAAGATCGCAACCTGTACATCAGCACCGCCGATTGGGAGTCTATCGCTGCAGAACCCGCACATCTTCGGATTTTTACGACTTGGTGCCCATCCAAATTGGCTAAAAACTTTACCAAAGCCGTTAAATGGAACCTTGCAAATCTTGCACCGTGGAGCCGAAGGCAGTTTTGGGAACAGCCACCGAGCCATTCCTTCTAGCTGATGTCCGTGGGTCAAATAGTCGACCCACCATTCTTCGCTCCCCTTAACTGGCTTCGCTGATGCCCCCATAGTCACATTCTAAACTCAAAACCTGAACAATACATGAATTAATATGATTTGCCATCGCCAAGCAGCGTTTGAATGTAGGCGATCTGACCGGTATGCCACGTGGTATTCCAATATTGATACATTGCCAATTCAGCAAAGGTTGTTTCTTGTCCCCAGGGCTCGACTACCCGTTCGTTTAGTCGAGAGTCTGGAAAGTTGTTCATTGCCGCCACCAATATGCTTATGTTGAATTCCAGTACGCGCTCACACTCTTCCAAAGTCGTCCATTCTAACTTCTCCTTTCGTAGTCTTTCGAAATATTGCTCTGAACCAAGACCGGGAACAAGCTCATCATTCATTAGTTTTGCTAGATCTCGCGGGTCCTGAGCCACTTCTTGAAGCATGCTCAAAGCAGAGCGGGATGCTGTACTTGGGCACCAATCCAGTTTGCCTCTTGGCAGTCCTCGTGCATACCGAAGAAACGTTTCTGACGCATTAAGCGTTGAATTTGCCACATGACTCATGAAACTCATCTGCAAGACGTTACCCGGCGGTACAGTAAAGGGGTCGTGACAGGAACCGATGTCAGTATCATTATTCCTGCCTTAAATGAGGAGGCAACAATAAGGGCGGTCGTTGATCGGTGCCTGGCATTGCCGCTTTCCGTTCAAGTAATTGTCGTCAACGATGGATCGGCGGACAAAACTCTTGAAATTCTTCAGTCCTATGGCGAAAGAATAACTTTGCTTACCAATGAAAAGCCCTCCGGTAAGGGGCATGCAATTGTCCAAGCTCTTCCCTATGCTTTGGGCGTCGCAACAATTGTCCAGGATGCTGACCTGGAATATTCACCCGAACAGATTCCGAGCTTGGTTCATCCGATTTTGGATGGCAAGTCCCATGTCGTTTTCGGGACACGATTTGCCAACGGATTTTCGAAAGATATGGCTTTGCCAAACAAGGTAGTAAACGTCATGCTTGCATGGTCAGTTCGTATCTTGTTTGCCGAAAAAATAAGCGATGAAGCAACTTGTTATAAAGCGTTTCGAACCTCATTGCTCAAGACTTTTGATCTTCAGTGCACTCGTTTTGAGTTTTGTCCAGAAGTTACCGCGAAGGCTCTTCGCTCGAATCAAAAGATTCACGAAGTCCCGATTGATTACATTCCGCGCTCAAAAGCTGCGGGCAAAAAGATTCGTTGGTATGACGCTCCGGAAGCGTTTTGGACCCTTCTGCGATATCGGTTTTGGAAGCCAAATGCTACTCTGAAGGAATCTGAGCCGCAACCGAGCGCAACTGCTGACTAACATTTGAAGCCTTTTCCGGCTTCATTGCTCCAAGAACCTGAGCTACTTTTTCAGGATCCATTTCGTTGAGAACAATAGCTAAATCGGAAGGTTGCCATTTGTCGACGACCTTGATTAGGTTCTCGGTTGGCATTTCATTCCAAACCTCAGCTAACTTGATCGCACCTTGCTTGACTGATTCGGGAGATTGCACGGATTTGACATCCTTAGCTGCTTCCGGTTCCTTTTCTGGCACGACCGGCTTAGTAGCCTTCTTTGCTACCGGCGGTGGAATCGCTTTCTTTTTAGGAGTAACACCCGGAATATTTATTTTTCCCGTCATTGCGAGCCCAAAAACCGCTCCGGTACCCCCAAAGACGACCAACAAAATGACCCCAATCATGAGTCCTTTTTTGCCTTTCTTCTTTTCTGTGGCTGCCATTAGTTCTTACCAAGTTGAGTCAAAATTCGATTGACATACTTTTGAGTTTCGGGAATATTTGGAATTCCTTTAGAAGGATTTACTTTTCCAGGACCAGCATTGTATGCAGACAGTGCAAGCGAGAGGTCGCCGTTATACTTCTTCATCATCTGATTGAGATACTTCGCGCCACCGGTTAGATTCTGGTACGGATCAAATGGATTTGTGACTCCAAGCTCCTTAGCCGTTCCGGGCATGAGTTGCATAAGTCCCTGAGCCCCAACTCTCGATACTTCTTGGTGGTTGTAATCGCTTTCGGCTTCCACCACTGCACGAAGCAACGCTTGGTCGATGTTTTGTTCACTCGCGACTTTCGCAATAAGGCTCTGAATCTGAACTTTATCCGTTCGCTGACCTCCAATTGTTCCAGAAATCGCTCCCTTCATCACATCGAAATCGGCAGGATTTGCCGGTGGCAAGGTGCCAAGGCTTCCATCGGCAACACTTCCGCCTGGTCCGATTGAGCCAGAGAGAGGGGCTGGGGTGCCTTTTTTTGCTTTGTCCAAACGATCTTGGAACTCCTCTCTTTGTGGCGCTTCGATTCGCGCCTGAATCTCGCTCATTCGCGAACGAATAGCTTCTGGTCCTTTAGGTTGAAAATTTATTTCCGGAAAGCTCATGCGGTTTTTTGTTTTTGAATCGCCCATTCATCAAGTGCGGCGCTTTCAAGTTTGTTTTGTCGATACATCCATATTTCGTAAGCCTTATCCCGAAGCTTTTCGAGGGCCGACTTATCTTGCTTTTTGAGAATCCATTCATCGCGAGCCGCTTCTTCTTCAAACGTCAATTGTTGAATGAGGATCTTTTGGGCTCGTTCGTAGTCGTCAATTTTGAGAATTCTAAGTTCGAGTTCCATCCTAGCTTGAAGATCATCAGCACCAGCGCTTAACAGCAGGGCGCGATCATCTTCGAGCTGAAATAGCTCATTTTCCGCTTCCATCCTCGCAATGTGCTTGGCCAGAAAGTTGTCTTTAGCCCAACCTTCTTCTAGTTCGCGGTATTCGTAAACCTTTTGTAGGCGAAATGCAAAACTACTCACATGAGTTTTATCGGAAGCCTGAGAATCTTCTTTAGGTTTTGTAGCGCAAACGTGTGAGAATTTGTTAGAGATCGTATACGAGCAACTGACGAGTACCGGTTGGGATCTCGGCTCTAACCCTTCCTTGCGGATCAATGACCATCGTTTTTCCGAGGCTTCCAACCCGAACAATCCACTTACGGGATTCGACTGCCCTCCACTGCGCAGCAACGGTCAGCCGAGGAATTCCATTGGTACCCATGTACCAATCGTCAAGCGAAATGATGGCTAAAAAGTCAGCGTTCATTTGGGTGTACTCATACGCCGAACCCCAAAACATTGATTCAAAACAAATCATCACTCCAGCTTTGATCCCAGGTTTCACTTCAAAGAGACTTCTTTGCTTTCCTTCTTCGTAATCGCCACCCGGCAACTGAAAACCAGCTGGGTAAGGAATGATGTTGCGAAACGGCACACGTTCGCCAAATACGACAAGCTGCTTCTTATCAGTGTGAGCAAAGGTCTTGCCATTCCAAAACAAGGCCGACTGGTAAGTAGGTGAACTTCCGCGTTGAGCTCCAAAAATTAAGGGCATGCTAGGTAACAACTTGAAGGGAGTCGTTGGAACATCGGCAAACTTGGCGATGCCTTCGGAAAAAATGAGTAAGTCCGCTTTTTGCGCGACTGCTTGTTGCGTTAGGTCATCGCCCGCTTCTTGAATTAAGAACGGCTTAAGTCCATCTTCCGTGTACGCCAGATCTGCGCCTAATTGACCGAGGGCGATTCTAATTCCCAGGGGTTTAGTTGGTCTTTGCTTCTGAAACGAACTCACCGCCAATGCCCCGATAAGGCAAACCGCAAATATGGAGACCGGATTGGAAATGAGTTTCTTAATTGGCACGCGTTGTGAAGCTGGCTTAGAAAGGACCGTTGCAATCAATGCGTTGGACATCATAACAAAGAACATACATACATATGCCGTCATCAACACCGAAGCGACGACCGGATAAACCACAAGGGGTTCCCCAAACGGACCATTCGGATATTCGAATTGAGGAACATTCATTCGCCCAAACTCCATCAAACAAATCATCACCGCGAAAATCGACATATGACGTAGCCAAGAAATCTTGGTTCGGAGCCAGCATGCAAACCCATAGAAGCAGCCCCAAACTCCGGCAATTACAAACACCACGAAGAAGCCAATGAGGGGATTGTGAGTGTATTTACTCGCAAATTGTCCCAGCCAGGTTTCATTCATCGTGCCATAGAAGAGCCCGAAAACCCACCCGGCAAAAAATGGCCTCTTTGAATACTCTTGGAGCCAGATCAGAAATGGCGAATAGCAACAAATCGCTAGCCAGGCTGTCCACGGCGAGCTATACCAAAACAGGTGAATAAACGTCAGTCCAAATCCGAGCGAAAGCAAGGCGAGGCTGTTTCGTCTTAACTCCTCGGGCGTTCCAAGTCTTACCTTCGATGGAGGCGGATCAATTGGATGACCGCTGGAGGGTGACTCAATCACTTAGTCCATTCTCCCCGCTTTGGGCCCTGCACTGATCGCTTTGATTTTCTCTGGACCGATCCCGGAGGGATCACAGTATGTAGCCAGGGTATCGCTGACCCATCGAGCGCCAGTATTTTGGACGAAAACCCCTAGAAACATTGGCTTAGTCTTCAGGTCAAGCTCGCTATTCACTAAAATCCCTCTCCCAACTTTAGGCCCTGTATTGATCGCTTTGATTTTCTCAGGACCGATCCCGCAGGGATCACAGAAAGTAGCCAGGGTGTCGCTGACCCATTGAGCGCCAGTATTTTGGTCGAAGACCCCTGAAAAGATCGGCTTAGTCTTCGGGACAAGATCGTTAATCACTAAAATCCCTCTCCCAACTTTAGGCCCTGTATTGATCGCTTTGATTGTCTCAGGACCGATCCCGGAGGGATCACAGAAAGTAGCCAGGGTGTCAAATTCACGCGACGCGTCGCGAGAATTTGACCCCTGGATAGCCCGAAACCGCCAAAAGTCCAAGGTCGCTCAGACGAATCAGGAGATTTCGGAAAACTTGGCAAGCGACCCC
>JAYVHY010000065.1:0-5109 GCA_043770615.1 Armatimonadota bacterium
ATTTTTGGTGGCAAGAACTGGGATACGTATAACGGCTTTATTTACTCGGAGGAACAGAAGACGTTTGGCTACTCAGGGGTCATGAATCTTGGACAGAGCATTCTGGGATTGGTTATTTCGCCGGGACGATTCACGAATCCAAGTCCAACGGCTGGGGCAGGGTTTGCATTTGTTTCCCTAGGATTTGCGGTTTTTGTTGGCGCAATAATTGGAATCGTTCGCGGGTTGGTCAGCAAATTTGATCGCGCTCTGGGTCTGATGATCCTGTTTCAACTTTTGGCATGGTTTGCTCTCAGTCAACAAAGCCGATACATCTTGACGCTCGTCGTTCCGATGCTCTTCTTCTTTGCAAAGGCTCTTGATTGGAAGCCGATGAGCAAATTGGTGATGGGTGTCCTTGCCCTGCAAGTGGTGGTTTCCCTGTGGGTCTCAACCAATCAATCAAGCATGTTCGCCGAACGGCTTCCGGTCCTTATCGGGGCGATCACTCGCGACGAGTTTTTGGGAGGCTACAAGCTGGACGACGGGTCGTCAGTTCCGGGGCATGTGGAGACGTATACGTTGTCCAAATACATTGACTCGGATAACTCGGTAACCAAGGTTGCTTTGTTTGATGAGGTTTTTGGCTACTACTTGAATAAGCCATATTTTTGGGCTGGACCGGGACATACAACCGAAATGGACTATGCCAATATCTCCACCGCCGATGAGTTGATTGCTAACCTCAAAAAGCTTGGCAATTCGCATGCGTACCTAAGGGTTCGACTTGAAAAGGGCTCTCCAGAACTTGAGTTGTTTGAAAAGAGTGCGGGATTGCTGGGCGAACCTCCGGTTCCGTATTCTGCAAGTGTGCGAAACGAACGAATGGTTGACCAGAGGAACAAGTGGCGGGTTCTCTTTGCTGAGGCAGCGGCATCGAAGAAACTCACCATTGTGAAGGCCTTTTCGAGATCGAGAATTCTCTTCAAAATCGAATAACTGGTATCCTTATTAGGCTCAAAGACGAGCCAAAGAACAAAAGGGATGACACAACAATCCGGCTCACCTAGCTCGTTTTCACCAAGCCAAATTTCCGAAACTGATTTCGAAAAACAGCGCGGCATAAGCCGGGTTGAAGTTCGGACCGGTTTAACCCAAGTTCATGTGCTTGACCTTTCGGAACCCATTTCGAAGAGTCGCTTGCGAGTTCTTGATGCCGTAGCCACCGCGGGGATAAGCCTCGACTTCCTTAAACTTACGCCGAGCGGAATGTCGTTCATAATTCCGTCGGAAAATACGGAGCAAATTAGCTCAACATTAGCCAAGGAGAAGGTCTCCAATCAGCTAGCAACCGGAAGAGGAATTGTTCTTGTTCACGCCGTAAACATGCGAGATGAGGAGGGCATGATTGCCGGAATCCTTCGGCGGGTCATCGAGACCGGAATTTCGATTGACCATGCATCGGACATGCACGACCGAATCTTGATTGTTACTGATGCGGCTCAAGCCGAGCGATTCAAGACACTTATCGAAGCAGGTGAGGTCGAAGCAGGTGAAGCCAATGTCTAAGGTTAACATCATGAAATTTGGCGGCACCAGTGTGGCTACGCCAGAAGCGCGAATGATCTCAGCCATGCGCGTGATCAGTGCGAAGGAGAAAGGATTTCAGCCGGTGGTAGTTGTCAGTGCAATTGGGCGAAAGGGAATGCCCTATGCGACTGATACGTTTATTAATTTGCTTCGAGAGATCGATCCCACCGTTGAGCCGGATCCACGCGAGTTGGACCTTCTCATTGCCTGTGGCGAAATCATGAGCTCAGTAATCTTTGCCCATACCCTCAAAACTCTTGGTCATACCGCAATGGCTTTTCGGGGCGGCCAAGCGGGTATTCGAACCGACGGGGTCTTCGGCAACGCAAGAATTGTCTCCATTAATCCAAGCGCATTGTTTCGCTGCCTTGAGCAAGGGGCAATTCCGGTTGTTTGTGGATTCCAGGGCGTCTATTCGGTTGATCGATCACTTCCGGGCGGCGAACTTACCACTTTGGGCCGTGGTGGCTCGGATACGACGGCCTCTGCGCTTGGGGCGGCGATGAAGGCGAACGCGGTTGAGATCTACACCGACGTTGATGGCGTCAAGACCGCTGACCCGGACGCTGTAAAGGAAGCACCGACGCTTCGACAAGTTACTTATGATGAGGTTGCTGAGATTGCTCACTTAGGGGCAAAGGTTGTTCATCCTCGGGCGGCGGAAATCGCGATGAACTACAACATTCCGCTCTGGGTGAAGAATACGTTCAGCGACGATATTGGAACGGAGATTGTCAGTCGAGATAAGTTCCCCGGACGAAGAGTTACGGGCGTAACCCATACCGGCAAGCTGGTTTACCTTCAGTTCAATCTGAGCGATTCAGAGAAGGCGCATCGAAGCAAGCTCGAATCAAGCATTTACGGAACGATGGAGCGGTACGGTGTACAGCTCTTTATGCTTAATGTCAGCCCAGAGTCGACCGGATTTGCGGTCCCTAGGGATCAATATGCGATTGTTCAAGATGTTCTCGATGGTCTTGTCATTCCGGTTGGGGACGCCTCTTCAAGGGTCGTTTACGTGTTCCAACTTGGGGCCGCGACTCCTGAAGTCGAGACCCAAGTTAAGCTGCTAGAAAGTCTTGGTGAAGTACGTAGGGTCACTGCGACTCTGACAGAAGGTTGTTCGATGGTTTCTTTGGTTGGCCATGAATACATGCAACAGCCAGGCGTTTTCTTGCGAGCACTCGAAGTTTTGGAAGAAGGCGAGATTAGCGTTTTGCAAACCTCTGACTCTGACTTTTCATTAAGTGTGCTGGTGCCTGAGGCAGACACCATGCGAACGGTTAAGATGCTCCACCAACGATTTGGATTGGCAGAAGTTGTCTAGACCTTGATTTGCTTAAAGGGCCGCATAGATATCCACTGGATTTCCATCTGGGTCTTTGACTTGAGAGTATCTTTGCCCCCAAAAAGCGTCAAACGGCTCGGTCATCCCTTCAAACCCAGCTTTAGTTATCATTTCATATGCATCGTTGACACCTTCTGGTGAACCCGCATTGACAGCTATTCCCATTCGATGTCCTGCAGGAGGCTCCCAGTGTCCGATGCTTTTCATCAGTTCGAGCGAGTCGAGGGCAAATCGCATCCCATTTTCAAGCTCAACTTCCACATGATCGCTCTCTGCTTCGGGAAGAGGGATGCCAACTAGGCGATAAAATTCGACTGATCGACGGAGATCGGCTGACACAACTCCAACATAATCCCATTTTAGTTTCATAGAATTTCGATTATACAGAAAGATTTCTACTAATTCAAGAGATGTTTTGCCGGTTTTCCACATTCTGGAACCGAATTTTCTCGAAATGTGTAAAATGTTGGGTAAGCCTATGGAAGATGTCTTTGCTCTACTAGAGGAGTTGCAACTCCTGACAACCGAGGATCCACGAACTATTGTTGGACGCCTTACCTATGGTTTAGATATGCAAGAGATCAGCCTCGTTATCTCTAAGATCAAAACTTCGTTGCCAAGCGAGATCAAGAACGCTGCAAGCAATGTTAAGGAATCAGAAAAGATTCGAGAGCAAGCGGGAAGTGACGCCGAAGCGGCCCTAGCGATGGCTAAGCAAGAAGGAAAGCGCATGATCGATCAGGCTTATGAGCAAGCAGCCCTGATCGTTGAGAATGCCAAGATTCAGCAAGAGCAATTGATTATGCAAAGCGAAGTATTGAAGCTTAGCAAAGCTCAAGCCGAAGAAATTCGAAACTCAGCCGAGCGAGAAGCGGCCCAAACCCGCAAAGGAGCCGATCAGTACGCATTGGACGTGCTTTCAAAACTGGAAACAACCATCGATAAGGTTTCTGGTCACGTTAAGTCCAGCCGAAGCGAACTTTCGTCGCAAGAAGTCGGTCCAGTTGGTGTAGGAGTTGTCCGTAACGAGCGAATTCGTGTTTAGTTAATCACGCGGCGATCACCAATACGGGATGTGAATCCCGTCGTATCGAGATACTCTAGGACGGGAATAATGAACTTCCTTGAAGTTGCCAATGCTTCCTTGGCTTCAGACGCCATGAATGGCTGAGAGCCATAAATGCTCCTTAGGTTGTCCTTGATTCGTTCCATCTGATCGAAAGTGTAATAAAGAGTATCAAGGACCTTGATAACCCTGCCGGCGTTCTTCGCCATTGTCAGGATTTCATCGATTGCCTGAACGGGAACATTCATGTCGCGAGCAATATCGCTTGAATAAGGAACGTTAATAAGGAACTTATTTAGCTCTCCTTCCACTCTAACCAGGAAGGCCTCTTGTTTTGCACTCAACAGAATCTTAAATTCTCGTAGTTTGACCCGCGTACCGTCAATGTCCACCTTGCCTAATTCGCTCAACTTTGCGAGAATTCTCTCAAGTGGCTTTCCAGACCACTTCTGTCCGCTTCGCTTAAGGACGGCTTCGCGTGAGTGATAGAGCTGCATTGGGTTTTCTTCGTGGATTTCACCCAAAGCTTTCAAGAATATGTTGGCTTGAGTTAAGAAGACCAGCGGTTGGTACCATATTCCGGCGAAACCGATAATTCGTTTGTCTTTGATCAGCTTTTCGAAGTTATCACCCAGTTGCTGTTGACTCACCCCCATCAGACGACAGATTTCTTGGGTCGAAACGCCATTGGGATCTTCATGCACCGCGGCGATAATCCCTTCCTCGACGTTGCTTAAGTCTACATATCGGATCGTGTCTTTCTTCTTGCGAATCTCAGACCGTGGAGTCACGACTGTTCCGCCGCCTAAGAGGGATGGCGGGCTGTGACGACGAATAACCACAGGCTCTCCTTTCGTTGCGGCAACGCTGCCAGTGAATCGGACTTGGGCAACCGAGGTATCGGTGTCGTTAAGAAAGAGCTTGCCGAAGGCATCAGCAGCCCCGATGGCAACTCTCACTGCCATTCCGTGGGTTGGTTCTGCAATCCATTTAATCTTAAAGTCGGCAATGGAAGTTTCTTCGACAGCATCGGGGGCACCAATGACCATCCCTCGTTGAACATCTTCTAGGTCGATTCCGGTTATATTGAATGCAGTTCGATTTCCTCGTTCGCTGGACTCCACGG
>JAYVHY010000066.1:0-11979 GCA_043770615.1 Armatimonadota bacterium
CCCGTCTGCTTGCAACGTATGGTCCAGTAATCCGACACGCCTGGTTGCCGATCTGCGAGTTGCTGAACCAAATCGGGCCACTCGACTCCAGCCTCGACCTGAACAAGGCCGGCCTTCGTATCCAAATCCATGACACCGTTCATTTTTCGGGTGTCGAGCATGACACTGCCTTCAGCGAATTGCTGGCCCCCCATCGCGTGCTGCGAGCCTGAAATGCAAAGGACATCTTTGTCCCTCCGTGTGCGGCGAACGATTCCAACGAGATCTTCGAGCGATTTGGGATGCTCGATGGCCTTGAGATGAGTCTCGTTGAGCTTCGAGTGGATGTCGTTGACGATCAGCGACTCCGACATGGGGCGCGTTAACAACCAGTCCTTCAGGCGTAACCCGCCGAGGGCTCCACTAACTCCGGCGACGGTACCGCCCACCAGGTACAAGAATTCTTTACGATTCATCATGCCTGCTGGATGTCAGTATAGCCGCGTGTGAAGCGGGCAGTTAAGACATTCGCCCACTCACGGCGAAGATCGCGGGTTCGAATCCCGTTCGGAGTACCAAAAATTAAATAGAGGGAGTGTTCTTTGACACTCCCTCTATTTAATTTTGTTCTGGACAGGGTGAGATAACCAGCCAGAACGCAGTTCATCGGGTTCGTTAGCTTGCGCCGCTTTGCGGTATCCCGTTCGGAGTACCAAATTAATAAGGCTGCTAGCTTCAAGCTTCTAGCCGCAAGCCCAATCGTGAGCGCCATTTCGGGCGACATCGCGCAGTAGAATTCTCTTGGCACGGCGAAGATCTTGTGTACCGCTTCGCTAACGAATCCCGTTAGGAGTACCAAACTTTAGCTTCTAGCTTCAAGCTCCTAGCCGCAGGCCCACTCTTGAATGCCGTTTTGGGCAACATAGTACGGTTCCATTTTCTTGGCACGGCAGTTCGCGAGTTCGTTAGCGAAGCGCCGCATTGCGGTATCCCATTCGGAGTACCAAATTTCAGCTCTCAGCTCTCAGCTCTCAGCTCTCAGCTTTCAGCTTTCAGCTTTCAGCTTTCAGCTTTCAGAAAGAGCGCCATTTCGGGCGACATCGCACAGTTCAATTCTCTTGGCACGGCGTCCCGATTCCGCTTAGGCTCCATTTCCCTCTCGTTGCTCGGTGGGATGTCGCTTCGCTCCAAAGGGTTTGTTTGCCTTACTAGGCTGGAACCCGTCCTGGTCCTATTTTGCTTGTAATCTTGCCTGGGAAGGAGTATTCTGGTGAGGATCGCGATGATGACTTCCCTCACGACACTTATTGCTTGCGTTTGCACTGCCCAACCTGGTTTGGCTTTGCAACAAGATCCAAATTTCATCGCATTGAACGGCGAATGGGTCTATGTCGAGGATCGCACTGAGGGGCGAGCGCTGGAGCATCTGAACCCTCCTATGGGCTCGAAGTTCATCTTCAAGATCGAAGACGGAACGGTCATCCTGGCGTGGGGCCATGGCGGCGGGGGGAACCGAGATGTGCGCGTTAAGCTCGACGGCTCTCTGACCGAACTTCCAGGCGCCACGGCAGGTGCGTTTACCCGATACCGCGGGGCGTGGAAAGACGGCGCATTCACTTACGAAATCGACTTTGTGCGTGCGGCGGGACAGACTCCCGAAGGGTTGATCAAGCGGGAGTTCCGCATAACAAAGGACGGGCTGATCGTGCGCTCGAACCTTGGAACTGGTGCCGAGTTAGGTCCGATTGCGCTCTATCGCCATCCGCAAGATATCGCGATGCCCACGCCCGCAAAGGCAGTGATTGGCGATATAAAATGGATCGCCGGGGAGTGGGTCGGTTCGAGGAGTTCGGGGGCGACATTTGAGGAGAGATGGTGTCCTCCAAAAGGCGGAGCGATGCTTGCAGTGTCGCGTTCCGTTAACGCGAGTGGCAAGATGTTCGCGTTTGAATATTTGCGCATTGTCGAACGCGATGGTGGGCTAGTTTATGTGGCACAGCCGGGTGGAGCCCCGCCGACCGAGTTTGTACTCACCGAACTGAATACAAAGCGCGCCGTGTTCGATAATCCTCGACATGACTACCCTAAGCGAATTGTTTACGAGCTCACGGGTGAAGGTGGGCTGACCGCCACGACTGGCTATACCAAAGGCGGCGTTCCTCGTCGCTTCGAGTTCAAGCGCGAAGGAAGTTATTAGGGCGGATTAATGTATACGACTTTGAACCGTTGGCCGTCCGAGCAAAGTAAATGGTGTGTAGTGCTTGCCAATATAGATGCCTGGAAAGTTGAGTAACTTTTTTTGAAGTATTGTCGAATTTCAATCACGTCATTCGACTAAATGAAGAAGGAAGGTTTAATGCCGACCCGAACAAGGAGATAACACAATGAAATTCTATGTAGCTATTCATCGTCCTAACGATTACGATCACTCGGTGCAGATCACCCGAGAAGTCATGAACGATATCGATCGTGTAAACGACGAAATGGTTAAAGCCGGGATTCGTGTCTTTGTTGGGGGATTGAGATCCCAGACGGAGGCGAAGTCCCTCCACCGATCATCAGACGGAACTCTCACGACGACCGATGGTGCTTACCTGGAGACTAAAGAGTACGTTGATGGTTTCTGGGTCCTTGAAGTACCAACGATTGAAGAAGCAGTGGAATGGGGCAAAAAAGCTGCCGCATCTTGTCGGGGCTCGGTCGAAGTTCGCCCGTTTCATTAGGTTGGAGACGACAACGTCTTAACGTTGGTCATCAGGGATAAGCTGAATGTTGTGTCTAGTCAGCTTCTCTTGGTTACGAAGATGATCAGTGGAACATATCAACAATAGGACATTAATCGAGAATTTCTCTCGTTGCAAAGTGATCATTGAGCATTAAGGCGTAGAATTGGAGTCACCGATGGACACCGGGGAACAAATCAGCCAGTATATTGCGAGCCAACCAGGACCAAAGCGGAAGGACATGGAGGCTCTGCATCAACTCTCACTCGATGCTTCTCCGGGATGCAAATTATGGTTTACCGACGGAAAGAACGAGGAAGGCAAAGTTGTTGCGAATCCGAACATCGGCTACGGTGCTTATACGATAAAGTATGCGGATGGGACAACCAAGGAGTTTTTCCGGATTGGATTGAGTGCCAATAAGACTGGGATCTCGGTCTATATCCTGGTACTCGAAGACAAAACCTATTTGGCGAGGACGTTTGGAGAAACGATTGGTAAGGCGAGCGTGACAGGATATTGCATTCGATTCAAATCGAATAAAGACATCGACCTAGAAGTTCTTCAAGCAGCCATCCAACACGGGTTTGCTGCTTCGTAGTATAGAGTCATTTAACGAAGGTTTTCGGAGATAAACTGGCTCCACACTTCGTTGGGATGCCAAATCGCATTTATGTCAGTTTGTGCAGCATCGAGAGCAATCCCCAGAAAGTTCACTCGATAAAGAAGAATGAATGCCGACACACGCATGTTGGCAGCGCAATGAACAAAGACTTTCCTTCCCTCGTAAGCCTGCATGAGTTGGCAGAATGTATGAAAGTCTCGGACTTGAGGAGATTTGAAATCCACGGGTATGTGGAAGTAAGTCATTCCGAGACTGGTCACGATGCTTCCTTCGTTGGAAATTGCATTGTCTGAGGTTGGGAGAGCGAGATTGATAACCGCTTCAAATCCGGCATCGTGGATCAATCGAAACTGGTCCTGATTTGGTTGCCCTGCGGTGGCGATGGTTTCACTGATCGCTCGGAACGCTCGAATTTCATCCAATGGTTTCATGACTTAAAGCTTTGCTAGTTCCAGGATGCTACCACGACACATAGAATTTGGTCGCTGTGTACGAATTTAGCAATCGGTCATACTTTAAGACATGGTCGGTCTCATTTTAGCGTCGCTTCTGCCCCATGCGCCCAATAGTATAGAGGAGAAGGTCGCGTTCTCTTTTCGAGGTGTAAGCTACGTCCATCGGTACTCAAAGGGAAACCTCCACGAGTACACCCCGAAGGGTAAGTCTGATTTGAAGTCATGGGTAGATATGATCACCGTCAATGACTACCCGGCAGTTAAGTCGGGCGACGAACTTGCCAAGACAGCCAACTCAGTTCTCAGCACTTACAAAGATCATAAGGGCGATGTTATCAAAACCAGTTCCGTTCCCAGAACCGCCAAGAAAGAGGCTGAACATGTGATCGTTGTCATGTTTCCGACGGGCGAAACCGCCTTTGCTAGATTTTTGATGTCGGGAGGACATGGTCATTCCATTGTTTATTCGCATCGAATTTCAGGAAAGAAACTTGAATCCGCCATGAATCAATGGCTTACCAAAAATGGCGGAGGATGTGAGGGTGCCATCATGGGAATGTCTACGATACCAAAGCACTAATCAAAATGGCGTCAGAAGCGTTTAATCGATTTAAGAGGAGCATGGACATTGGCTACGAACAGTGGCACGATGGTATCGGCTACGATCTCGATGCAATTGATCACCTTACAGATGCCGAAAAGAAGGTGGCCGAGAACCTACTTATTCCTCGAGCCGAAAAGGATTGGCGTGACCTAGAAGCACTGGACCGACTTGGAACTCCCAGCGCAATTCAAGCCATTTTAGGGGTCCGTCATGCGAAAGACCCTCAAATCCGTCTCCGAGCTCATGAATACGGTCCTGCGCCAACCGCAGCTGAATGGGAAACAACGATTCTGTCTTCCTTGGAAACCGCCGAAATCTATTCTGGTCTCATTCAAGTTCTTAACCGGGCTATTGGCTATCCGACGCCGCCAGTTATTGATAAATTGTGGTCCAAAGTTCGGGACCCAAAGAGTGGGGTCGCTTATCACTGTGCGGCGGCTCTATGCTGTATCACCGGCATCCAAGACTCAATGTACGATGATAAGCATCGTGAGCTTTTTTTGCGGTTGGTGGGACCTGCTTCGTCCGAGCGCATTCAGGCAGTCCAAGAATTGGAATTGATGTTGCCCAATGTTCGATGAATTCGAGATGACTCTAAGGATTTGTCGGAGGATTTTGGTTTGAGGTGGCCACATTTGATTGAAGAATGCTCCAAACGATGTTTACAATATCGGAATGGAAAATATCATCGTGTCCCTTACCGAGGGCAAATGATCCCTTGAAGGCAAGTCGACTGATGTCGACATTCACAAACTTATGGTTGTCTTTTTCCTTCTTTCCTAGCGCTTCTTTCTCTCGGTCATAAAGGACAAACGGCTTGATAACGGCGGCTGAACCTTCGGCAGTCATTTTCCATACTTGCGGTTTTGGTTTGTTTTGACCTGAAGAAGTGTTCGATTGCAAAGTCGGTACAACGTGTCCGACATATCCGGCACTCATTCGACCTGCATTTCCAAACGGATAGTAGAACATGTTTGCCGAGTCATTGACCGAGTACAGCGAGGCAATTCTGCCCTTGACATTTTGTCCTTGGTTTGCGAGCCTAACGATCGGCCAATTTGAAGCATAGGCTCCGGCGATTGTTACCAGATTCTGAACCGGATACTCTCTTTTCGCATCAGATCCTCTCATTTCAAGTCCTCGAGCGAGATTCATCACGACTGATCCGCCAAAGGAGTGCCCAATGAGATGGATGCGAGCCTCAGGCAGCTTTTCCTGAATTCTGCTCACAAACTCTGCGGCTTGATCGCCAATTTTAACGGCTTTTCTTTGCATTTTGAAGAAAGCCAATTGGTTTTCCAACGTTCTTGCCAGAGTCCGAATTACGTGACCAGGACGCAAGATTTGTCCGATCCATTCGCACGGTAACGTTGCCAAACTAGCCAAGTACTCGCCGATGGAAAGAGGTTCGTCGCCCGTTTTCTTGATGTCCTCACTAAATACCGCTGGAGGGCGATCGGTTAGCGTGCAGTACACCAGCCAACCAAAACCAATCAACAGAAAAAATCCCGCTCCAAACCGCCAATTTGTCAGGCTGACTTGCTCGAAAATGGATGGCTTCAAAAGTAGCATCATAATTCCGATGGGAATTGAAGCTCCGCGAAAAAGGTACGTCAACAATAAGAAGACTAAGGCGGGGATCGCCAACACGATTTGAACAATTAGATATCCAAGTACGGAAATTGGAGCCCATCCGGCTGATCTTGAATGGGAAATCCGGGTTCTTCCGTACAGTCCGACGACGGCAACAAGAAAGATTACAAGCCCGACATAAAGCAAGCCATATGGATCGTCGGGTTGCCGTTGGATCATCATTAGGATCATATCAGCGGCTTGGGAAGCACGGCTCTTCAGGGCTGTCTTTATTGACTCGATGCCTAGCAGGGATGAAAAGAGCGCTAATCCGCCGATTGCCATCAAGATAAAGTTGAAAAGCGTAACAAACGGCTCCCAAAATTTGCTGGTTGCGTGAGGCTCTTGTTGCTGATCGTTGTTTATTCCGATTGGAGATGCTTCGTGGTAACACTTCCACAATAAGATGCACCGTTCTTCCCAACTAATCGTGGGTGGACTCGAAGGGTTTTTGTCGCCCACGATGATTGAGTAATTGTTTATTCGATCCCATGTAGCAGTTTCTCCCGGCTTTTGTGGGATGTCAGAAATCATTTGTTCAGGACTCGCACTGACTCCGGCATAATATGCAAGCCACTCGTAAACTAAGAGCATGTCCATTCGGAAGGTTGGCTCACGGCTTGAGTCGAAGTGCAGTTCGGTGTTGCGAAGAAACTCGGCTTTGTCTCGTCGACCCAAGGGGTCCTGGAATCCCAACGATTCTAAAGTTGGATCGGAGTTCCATGCTAAGCCAATAAATGCGCTCTTTTCAATATTGATTGGAATGGAGCCGCCCAGGCGAAGCATTACAAATCTTCCGATTAATCGATCATAGACTTGCATGGCCAAATATAGGTTGCGATGCCAGCCATGCGAGAATACGTAGATGTCGTCAGGCTTTTGCTTGACTACCGTGTCGATTACCGAATCACGATTGAACCCGGGATTATCAAGCGGAACGGGGACTAGGTGGTATGGTCGGCATTGCCATTTATCATCCTGCTTTGGACCGAATTCTAACTCTGGCTCGATGCCATCATATCGCCGAATCTTGAGTTTTTCCGGAAATTTGTCTGAATCCATTGTCCTACTCCCCGCCTATAGTCAAATTATGCATCAAGGGAAATGGAAGTCTTACAAGATTTTTCTATTTAGATTGGTCGTGAGGTTTAAGCTAGGTAAGTGGTTATGAGCAGTGCTTTGAGAGTCTTTTGGCAGACTAACCTTTCACACCCATTTCGAAACTTAGTCACTCACAATCTTCTTGCCGTTGAAAATCAATATTCTTGGTAAAGCCATTTTTCCTTCCCATCGTTGCGATCTGGCTTCATGCGGCGGGTCATTTACAATGAAGTTTCCCGCCAAATAGACTTCCCCTTTCCAACCCTTGGGTATAGACAACAAGCCAGATTCGCTTTCGATAACAAACTCGCTTGTTGGCGGCGGAAAATAGCCGGTTAGGTCACATCGCATTCGAATTGATGAATCAAATGGAAATTGTAGCCAAAATGGATTGGGAACGAATCCATTTCTTCCATTTACACCAGATTGGGTCATATCAAGCTTTTTCTCCGCCTTGTTTTCCAACCACAGTACGAGGTTGCCAACAGACATGTATACATCAACAGTGCCAAGCGAGTTAGTGACGTTCCGAAAGCTCAGGTACGTTATGAGCTTGGGCGAATCTGAATTGTTCCCTTTTCGTTCGATATCAATTCTTGCCTGCAATCCGGCGACTGGCTCGGACCATTTCGGCGGGGCGGTTTGGTGAAGAATTCCTACAAGAGCGAAACTAAACATACTTTACAGACGCGTACCGGCAATAGAGATTTTCAGTTTAGTTTCAGCAGTTGGCAATAGCGAAGACTATTGCTGTCCGCTTAATTTCTTCGCCAATTCCATAAACAGAGGAATTCCGATTACAAGATTGAATGGAAAGGTGACCACTATGGCACCAGTCAAATAAAGGCTAGGCTTTGCTTCGGGAAGCATGATCCGTACTGCGGCTGGGGCAGCAATGTAGGAAGCACTAGCGGCCATTGCACCAAGGACTCCGGCTCCTCCCGGTGAAAGACCAGCCAGCGTTCCTAAAAAGACTCCAATACAGCCATTTACTAGCGGGATTATCGTACCAAATGCAATCAGGAATTTAGCATGCTGCTTTAATTCAGGTGCCTTAGAACCGGCAACTAATCCCATTTCTAGGAGGAAGATTGTCAATGCCCCTTTGAACAGATCACCGAACAATGGCTGAACTTGTTGCATTCCGCTTGGGGTGGCAACGAGCCCGATAATAAGCCCTCCTACAAGGAGGATGATAGCCCGACCGGTCAATAGTTCATGGACGAGCGGCCCCAGCGATTTTGACTTTTCTTTGCGAAGAACCATCCAAAGGGCAATTAGGATTGCTGGAACTTCGAGTACCGCCACAAGAGCAGACATAAACCCTTCCGGTGCTAAACCTTGCATTTGGGCAAATGTTGTCGCGGCGATGAAGGTAACTGCGCTGACAGAACCGTAGTGGGCAGCCATTGCCGCCGAGTCAGTCCTGTCCAACTTGCCAATTTGACGACAAATCCAATAGGCCAATAGTGGAGTGATTAAGCTGATTGCCAGAGTGGCGAGAATCGGTGCCCAGAGATCGGAGACGTGGGACTTGGAAAGGGCGACTCCTCCTTTCAATCCAATTGCAAAGAGCAAATAGATTGAAAGCGAAGAGTAGAGGCCCTCTGGCAGTTTGAGGTCGCTCTTGATGAGAACTGCAACAAATCCTAAAACAAACGCCAAAACCATTGGCGAGAGGAGATTTGCGGTCAAGAGCTCAGTCGATGTCATCTATTTCGTCGGGGCAGGGCTGGCATAGTATGACATTCTTAAGTCGGCAAAATAGTTTCTAAATGTTTCGTGTTCGGCAGGATCGAGTTTTGAGTCAGACATGATGATGATCAGAGCAAGGTTCTCCAAATGATTGATGATGATGTGGACGAACATTGTTTCATGAACCGAGTCGTGCAGAGCCGCCGAGACAAGGCATCCTGGAACCCTCGGTTTAGAAACATCTTCCAAAGGTCCAGCCTCAACAAGTTGTTTGAGGTGACCATCGTAGAGTGCATCTACTTCAAGAGCCGCATCAAGAAGGTGGTACTCATTTTTATGGAGGACTCCGTCGGACCAAGCAAATAGTTGGAAGAGTTCGTAGATTGACTTGGACAAGTCTTGTCGAATATCACGTTCTGCGGTCCAGAACCCTCGGGAGTTCATGAAATCACAGAGCGAGTAGAGGGCCGAAACGTTGCTTTTTACGAGGAGTGGAAGTTGGGTGTTCATTGTATTTAATTAGGTTTTTTGGTAAGTATTGGGCGCGACTAATGATTGCGCCCAACGGTCATAAGGCTCTAGAATTGGTTCCTAAGCAGATACCTCAGGAATTGGTTCTTCACTCACATTAGCCTTCGGAGTTGAAGGTTCCTTGTGCAGTCTCAGGGAGGCGATGATCGAGATCCCTAGGGTTCCAATGATTACCGGCAATGACATCCAAACCGGAATTGACGGCAGATTTGGCCAAACATCCTTTTCAAAGAAGCCGTACAGCATCTTTGAACCGACAAACATGAGGATCGCCGAGAGACCATAGTGCAGATAGGTGAACATTTGCATTAGACCTGCCAGAGCAAAGTACAGGGACCTTAATCCAAGGATCGCAAAAACGTTCGACGTAAAGACGATGAACGGCTCACGAGTAATGGCAAAGATCGCCGGCACTGAGTCAATCGCAAAGATGATGTCAGTGAACTCGATGATAATCAGAGCGAGGAAAAGCGGAGTTGCCCACAGCTTTTTGTCAATTCGAGTAAAGAACTTTTGACCGTGAAACTCTTTAGTTATCGGAACAAATTTTCGCACCAAATTCACCAGCGGGTTCTTACTCGGGTCCATCTGCTTGCCATGACTGGTCAGCATCTTTATTCCCGTAAATACGAGGAAAGCACCGAAGAGAATCATTGTCCAATGGAACTTTTCTAGCATCACGGATCCCATTGCGATAAACAAGGCTCGGAAAACAAGGGCTCCAAGGATGCCCCAAAACAGAACACGATGTTGGTATTTCGCAGGAACTTGGAAGTATCCAAAGACCAAAAGGAATACAAACAAATTGTCAACGCTCAATGCCCATTCGACTAGGTAGCCGGAAATGAAAGCGATGCCGGCATCAGTGCTTGAGTATTTACTGGTCGGATTAATGGCATCCCATTGGGTGAAAACAATCACACTGAATGCGATGGCTAAAGCCATCCATACTGCTGACCACTTAAGTGCTTCTTTAGTTTTTACTTCATGCGCAGATTTGTGAAAGACTCCCAGGTCGAGAGCCATGACGAAAGCGACAAATCCGAGGAATGTTCCCCAGATCCAAATTGGTATCCCAGCTATTTCCAATCTGATTCTCCTTAAAAGTCAAATAGGTCGCCGAGGAATCCCTTTTTCCTTTTTTTGTATCGATCATCGTCGTCATATCGATCTCTTTTGTATCCCGAAGAGTGGTTTTCAGGTCGTTCCTGGTATACCTGTCGAGTCTGGGCAACTGGTCGTTCTTGAATTGGGGCCATGACTCCTGATCGTTCTATGATCTTGTCAAGTTCACCTCGATCGAGCCAAACTCCTCGACAAATCGTACAGTAGTCAATTTCGACGCCTGAGCGGTCGGTCATGGCAAGGTCGATAATCTCACATTTGGGGCATTTCATCTCTTTTTGTACCTTCAACACAACTCGCGTCTGCGAACATTGAAGGTACAAAAAAGACCTTCATCGCTGATGCGATGAAGGTCTTGCATTTGATGCTAGATCCGGCTCTTTCAAGCGTACTGACGAATCTAACTCTGCTTTCGCAGCTGCTACTCCCCTTCGGAGCTGTCCCGTTAGTATACGAAGTCAGCTTTTGAATTGTTTGCAGGGATCAGAACTTTTTTTTTGAAAATTTTCAAAATCACTGTTTTTACCAAGGCAAATCGTTCCCTTCCCAGTCGTGAAGGCTCAACCTGAGATCTACCGATTCACTCAGGAAATACTCGAGGGCAATCTCTGCCCCTTCTTCAGGTTCCAAAGTGGCTTGTTCATTTTTGGTTCCAGACATGTACGTCTTTAACCAGCCAGGATGATATAGACGGAAACTGTATCCCTGACCTGCCAGGTCATTTGAAAGATTTTTGACCGCCATGTTCAATGCTGCTTTGGACATGCAATAGCCAAACCATCCGGTTCTCTTACTTTCGCCAATACTCCCGGCTTCGGAGGAAACAAAGCAGAGTCGTTTCATCTTTCCTGCATCGAGCAAAGGCAGATATGAATTGACAACCCTGAGAGCCCCAAGGGTGTTCACATTGAATTCCATTGCCATGTGTTCAAAGCTAGGGTTCTGACGAATACTGCTGAACTGATGAGATCGGTTGATTGCCGCATTGGCTATCAGCAGATCGATATGGGACACATAGGTTTGAACTAACTTTGCGGACTCGATGACGGATTCATCTGAACCGACATCAAGAGGAATAACATTCAGGTTTGAGGAATATTGTCTCTTAAGTTCGTCTAATTCGGGCCATTCAAGATGCTTGCCAGCAAAAACTATCCAACCTTGGTCGAGAAGGTTCTTCACCAAGGCTAATCCAAGTCCACGATCAGCACCGGTCACCAGAGCTACTCTATCCATTCATAATCCACCTTAACCCATTCCTGACAAGGGATTGAAATTGGGGATGCTTCCATACCGACTCAAAGTGGCCCGGAGTGAGGACGCAGACTCTTCCTTCGCCGAAAGACTTTGTCCAGCCGCCAGGTTGAACACCATGTGCCGAACGAGTTAGCAAGAAATCTTCGCACTGGTCAGGATGCTCCACAAAGTAGTGCTCATCGTAGACCTTAAATGCGAGTGCGTCTTTGGTCAAATGGTGATCAGGAATAGGTTCTAAGGTGACATCACAAG
>JAYVHY010000067.1:0-5098 GCA_043770615.1 Armatimonadota bacterium
GGAGCCGCACCCGCACACCCCTTAGTCGTCAATCGACGAAGCCGTTGGTTCAAGTTTGGCTCGTAAACCTTAATCTCAACTGGCGGCTTATCCTTTGACGGAGGGTTATCGATCTTATCAAGATCATCCTCGGTAAATGTTAAATCGGCTGGCACCAAGTCAACAATAAACAGATCTTGCTCATCAAACTCGGGTGATGTAAAGAAGAGCCCCCTTCCCGAAGTCAAGAACTGAGGCACCGAAACATCGCCCCTCTGCGGACGATTAACCATCTTGGCGACCACCACTTTCTTGCCATTCGAAACATCAACCAAAGCAACATCGGTCCGACGACCGTCAACATAAGTAGTCGCCAGATACTTGTTATCTGGTGACCAAGAGAAAACCGGAGCTCCATTGTCGAGGGCATTTCTAAAATTGCCTCTGGTGAGCAGACGAGCACCTAGTCCGAGCGTATCCGAGACCCAAATTTCGCTATCACCTTTATGATAAGCGACCATTTTGCCGTCCGGTGAAACCGACGCACTGTGAACATCCAGTTTTGGATCGTTAGCGAAATCCTTAATCGCTCCGTCAATACTCACCGTTTTAAGGCGACGCAAAACGCCTTCCATTGCCGTATAGACGATTGTTTTTGCGTCAAGCCACTGTGGAGCGAAATCCCGCGTTGGGCTCGTCGTCAATCGTCGAGTCGTTCCACCTTTCTCGGGAAGGACGAAGATGTCACCCCGTGCATACGCCGCAATTCTCTTGCCATCTGGCGAAACCGCCAGTTGCTGAACTCCAGTAGTCAGAGAGACTTCCTGGACCGGATTGATTCGATCGTCATCAGGAACCGTCACAATCACTTCGGTCGTGACTTCCGACGCCGTATCCAGCACCATCAAAGTCGATTCAAATTCATAGGCAACATACTTTCCGTCTTTGGTCACGGTGAGGTTGCGGCTCGTTCCATTTTTGTGGTGCGTGAGTTCCTTTTCCCCTTTACCAAGTCGCCAGACGTTCGGATATCCGCTTCGGTTAGTCACCGAGTAAATGGTCCCGTCTGGCATCACCTGCGGAGTCAAATCGGTGTACTCGTTGTTGGTCAATCGCTTATGGTTTGAAAGCGGAACCGTGTTATCCGCAACCCAAATTTCGGGCAAAGCCGAAGATTGCATGGTTGGCTTCTGCCAAGAAGTTTCCCGGTAAGCCCCTCGGTTGTAATACACTTTTGCGCTATCCGTCGAAACGAAAGGAGCAAACGGAGCTTCAAATGTGTGACTAGTCAGGCGTTGAAGATCGCCACCGGTGGTAGGCACCCTGAAAAGATCACCTCGGCTCCAGAGATTAGATTGACCGTAGATAAATCTTCCGTCAGGCGAAACCGAAGTCGGAATCTCAGAGCTAGAGTCAAACGTCACGCGCTTGATATCGGTTCCGTCGGGCTTCATCGTAAAGACATCGGTACTTCCGTAGCGACCAGATGCAAAAGCCAAGCGGGACCCATCGCGAAACCAGACAGGACGAGAATCGACCGAGGCGTGAACGGTTAACCTTGTCGCCATTCCCCCCGTACGAGCAACTGACCAAAGGTCGTTTTGCCAACTAAAGATAATCGTAGCGCCATCTGGCGAGATGGCGGGGAACTGCATTCGTTTAATCGTCGAGGCGACACTGACTGACGCAAGCACAAGGGCGAGAGCACCCGATAAGAGCTTCATACGCAAAGTTTAACCGAACCGAAGGTTAGGATGAAGCAAAAAAAGACCCCAACCAAAAGGTTGGGGTCTTTTTTGTCAATTTTCGTTAAGATCAGAACTTAACTGAGAATTGAGCACCGATCTGCGAACCCTTGATGGCTCCGCTCGTGCTGCTTGGGAACAGTGGTGAACCACCGCTTAGTCCCTTGATGTCACTCATTTGGTAGAACATCTTGAACATGGTGTTTGCACCCATGTCATATCCGAAACCAAGTGTAGTGAACTTGAACTGAGGTGCAGCGCCGTCAACAACGAAACCACCCTTGAACTTGGTGTCTTCGTAGTCTGCGTTTAGAGTCCAGTTGCTGTTGATCTTGAAATCAGCACCAAACATGGTTGACTTAACGGCATCCTTATTGGTAACCGACATCTGGTCTCCCTTGACGTAACCGCCTCGAAGAGTAACCTTATCGTTCAAACCATAGTGACCCTTAACCGAGGTGGTCTTCAAGTCATTAAGGTTGTGATAGATTGCATGCTTGCTCCAATCACCAGGGGCGATGTATCCTCGACCAACTTCTGAGTATCCGAAGCTAAGTCCGAGTGCGCCTGCCATCCAGTCGAGACCAAGGTTGGTTCGAGTGTTCTTAAGTCCGGTTCCAACCGTAGTGTTGCCAATCTTGAACTGTGATCGACCGGTACCAGCCATGAGGCCAATGCTGTCGGACAGTTTGTAGTGGAAATCAGCACCGTATACTTCAACTCTATTCGCCGCTGGAGAGTTTCCACCGATCGTGTTTGAATCAAAGTCTACGTAGGCAAGACCAAGGTGACCCTTGTCGCCAATCTTGAAACCAAGGGTTGCACCCATGGTTCGAGCGGTGCTAAAGTTTCCGCTACCCTGGACGCCTTGTGGCTCCATGATGTTAATTGGACTAATTGGTGCACCTGAAGTTCCAGCTGCGTTGTTTGTTTGACCAAAGAACAAGCCGAGATCAGTGTTGGCACCCATGCCGAATTTCATGGAAACGCCGTCCATGGTGTATTCGCCATTGTCCATTCTGTCTTGTGAGTAGAACGATGTGGTGTCTGGTCGTTGAAGAATATAGCTACCAAGCTTAAGACCTTGTCGGCCAATCTTAGCATCAAAGTTCAATCCGCCAATTCCGTCGTTCAACGTTGCGTACAATCGATTGAGATAGACGTTGGTGTTATTGTTTCCACCGTTGTACATCTGTCCTCGGTTTGCAGCTGAAGTTGAACCATCACCGAAACCGGTGTTAGCACCGTTTCCGACCATATTTCCAACAACAAGTTCAGCCATGACGTTGCTTGCCGAAATGTTAAGTCCCAATTCGTGAAGTACAGTCAATGAGTCGATGCCAGCGCCGGAGCCTGTGCTACCGAAACCTTTACCGTCGCTGTTGATGTCAGTTCCGTAAGCCATGTTGCCCTTGAAGCCTGCACCCATGAAGAAGTTAGCATCGCCAGAAATTTTAACGTTTCCGCCGCCGCCCTTCTCAAGCTTGTCCAATCTCATTTTGATGTCGGTAAGATCTTTCTTCATTGATTCAACATCAACACCCATCTGAGAAAGTTCTTTCTCATAGGTTGAAGACATCTTCTTCAATTGAGTGATGTCTGAACTCCATGACTTCATGGATGAAACATCGCTCTTGAGCATGCTGACTGCATCTCGAAGGGAAGAAATATCTTGGCTGTAGTCTTTTCCGCTACCGCCGCCTGTGCTCATACCATTGACCTTGGTTTCAAGGGCAGTGATTTGTGCGCCAAGACCGTCAGTGACGTTCTTGAGGTTCATGTAAAGAGCATAAAGAAGGCTCGCCATTTCGTAGCGAGTCATCATTCGCTGACCCTTGAAAGTACCGTCTGGATAACCAGTGATGATTCCTTCTTTCTTGAGTCGAGCGACTGCTTCGAATGCCCAGTGTGTGTCTGCTACGTCAGGGAAGTTATCTCGTTGAGCAAAAGCCGGAGTGACCATTGCTGCGCTGAGTACTACCGAGATTGCATATTTGAACGTTTTGTTCATGTTACTTTTTCGTATCTCCTGTATTTCTTGATGCTAATCTCTCGGATTTGCTTGGTTCAGGAGGTCTTACACTTTCCTATGTTTCTTGTAAAACCTAGCTCCATTCACCTAGCACAATTCGTGCGATCACCATCATCGGCTATTAGCCAACCTTATTATGGGCGCATTTAGACACTCCCTGCAAGTAAATTGCTCCCTTTTTGGGTAAAAAGACTACGCATTTTTGCCAGATCAGTAAAAGTACGAGGTTTTGAACCTAAAACTGAATCAGTTCAACCCTCTAAATCAGGCACAAAAAAGACCAGGCAATGAATGCCTGGTCCCTTGAATATTAAGTGCTGAAGGATCAGAACTTAATTGAGTATTGGAAGCCGTAGAACGAGCCTTTGGAATTATCCGTAGGAAAGCCTCTATCGGGATCATTTAACATGCTCTCTTGCCAGAACACATTGAATGACTTCATTGCGCCCATGTCGTAGCCCATTCTAAGCGTTCGGAATTTCGACGAAAATCCATCTCCGAAGCCTTGGAATCCACCCTTGTAGTTTGTATCTTCAAAAGTGAGATCGGCAGACCACTTAGGCGTCAGATCCGTGTTAACTCCGGCTCTCCAACTTGAGTAGCTGCCAGTTCCGGCAATTGCCTCACCCTTTTCGTACCATCCATGAGCACCAATCTTCTTGTTCAGCATCAAAGAACCGCTGGCATTAAATGCCTTGGTATCCGTGAGGTTGCGCATGTATCCAATTCGACCCCAGTCACCTGGTGCAACATAATTGGCTTCAACGTTTCGGTAACCAACTTTGAAGCTATGGTTATCGGTGTGATTGCCAAGGGATACGTCCCATCGGCTGTTGGCTGAGTTCACAAGTGTATCAAGGTTCTGAGTATCCGAACCTTGTCGCTGGGCAATACCAGAACCGCCATTTGTCGTAAAGCCAAGACCAACCGACTTGCCGCCGCCGAGCTCAAGCATCATGCCGCCGAGATCGTAGTTGAGGTCAAGACCATACACGTTCTGGCGAGTGATGACATTTTGCGTGGGGCCCCTACCAGCAGATTGTGCTGTCATAAGACCAAATCCACTGCCGTCAAAGTCAACGTAAGAAGCGGAAAGCTTGCCTTTGTCGCCGCTGAAGTTGAAATCATAGGTCACGCCCATCATTCGCTCAACGTCCAAAGATCTCAACCGAATTGGTTGGAAAACAAAGTCGTTGGTATCAGTTGCATTGCTTGCTTGACCAACGAAAATAGTTCCGTTGTCGCCCGCAAAGCCCATCTTCGCGCCATCCATTCGGAATGTATGATCATCCCAACGATTTTGCTTGTAGAAAGATGTGACGTCAGGTCGTTGCAAGATGAA
>JAYVHY010000068.1:0-2321 GCA_043770615.1 Armatimonadota bacterium
GCGAAACGGGGTTGGAGTCACGGCTCCGGTTCTGTCGGACGGAGTGGCGACGATGGTTCCGGGGATCTCGGAGAAGTCAACTGGTGTCGGAACGAATACAATTCTGACCGACCGGCTTGGCTCGATGAAGGGGATGGCAAACGGAGGAAACGTCACCGAGACGGCGGAGTTTGATGCGTTTGGTAAGGTTGTTGCGCACGGCAATCCTTCTGCGACACAGAAGGGCTTTGCGTCGGGATTTGGCTACCAGGAGGACGGGGAAAGTGGTTACAAGTTGCTTGGGCACCGGTACTACGATCCGGAGACGGGACGATTCTTGAGCCGAGATCCGGCATTTGATGGCAGGAACTGGTACGCATATTGTGTTAATAACCCATTGCACTACGCAGATCCGTCAGGACTAAAACCTGGAGATAAATTTAATACACCGCAAGAAGCGGCCAACGACGCAGCCAAGTACGCCGGTAAGCAATCGATTGATGAAGGAGTAGAGTACGGTGGTCTTGTATATGAAACTGAAGACGGGAAGTTCTCATATGATGTTCACAAAGCAGATGCCAACAACCGATTTGGAGGAAAAGGATTTGAAACAAAGGAAGTTGATAGCTGGAAAGCCCCAAAAAAGTGTAAATATGTAGGAATTTGGCATATTCATCCCCTAAAGGAGGGAACAAAGTTTGACTTGCCAAATGATCGTGTTGGCGTCGCGCTAAACCCATCCCAACCGAGTGAAGGCGACAAGGGGTATTATCGATCATTCGCTAAAAAGCATGCCGGTGAAATGTCAGCTAAGTTTCCACTGGGGCAACATTTCATTGTTACACCTAACGGTGTTGTGCTAGTGATCAATCCAAAGAAAGATGGAGCATTAGACGTCGAGCCAGGTGGATTTGCAATATTTGATCCAGGAGGTAAAGTAAAAATAGGTGGAGGAGGCAGAAGATGAAAATTGGAATGGCGACGAAATTAATTCCTTTGGTGTTATGCATTTGCTTGTCAGCAGATGATTCAAGTAAGCCAAGCATCAAACAAGATGGGTTTGAAATCTGGAAGATTAGAACCAAATACGCCCAGGGTGCTCATAACCAAAAGGAAACCTGGGAGCTTAGACTCCCTTTGGACAGTGTTTCATATCTCAACGAAGCAAAGAGGATCTTTTTGAATGAAGCTAAAGTCAGCAATGAGGATATTAAGAATTGGACGGTGACAATCACAAAGGATGATGACTTGACGAATCACTCTTTTTGGAAAAGAGATGACTTTAACTGGGTGGTATCCAGGAACATCAAGACCGGCAAATGGACGATTGGAATACGGCAGCCCTGACCTTTCTCTGACCACCTGTAGGAGCTTGCGAAAAGTCAAAATGCAAAAAAAAGAACCAAACCGGGTTTCACTGGCTCCTCCTTAGCTCAAGCGCATCGCGTGAGCTTCGGGGGAATGAGCGACGCCTACGCACGGCTGAAATGGAGTTAGACTAGAATCAAATGGTTAAGGCATTTGGAGACTTCTCACGGTTAACACTCATCTTCCTCCACTTTGGCTCGGGTACCTACAATGTAGGACAACCAGAGGTCGCTAGCCGAGCCACCCGGAATTGGCTTCCGTTTGCCAAAACTACCTTGCTCACACTGTGGCTTGCCTAAGAAAGAGAGAGTATGGCACCACTATTCATTGGAAAAACATTGCTTCGATCTGGCATTTTTCAAGGGTCTTGGTTTCAAATGTCGTTAGGTGCTTTTGTATTAATTTGCAGTCTTGCGTCTGCGGTACTGGTGATTCGCATCTTGCTGTTGAAAAATGAAATGCAAAGAGCTAAGAAACTGGCTATTGCATTGTCTTTAATAATTTTGCAGATACCAATGCTTCCGCCTGAATTGTTATTTTTTGCGGCCCCATTGGCTGCACCTTTATATCTCGCCTGGTTGATATCAATAGTTCGCAAGTAACAGAAATGGTAAAGCAAGGCAAATTGCTCTCGCAAATGGCAATGGGACGTCAAAAACACACTCGGGTGGGGTTGATATCTATTCGTACGATGACGCGGACAAGCTTTTATCGGTCACTCGGCCGAATGGAACCTCGACCTATAACTATGATGGCTGTGGTCGGCTAGCCAGCATTTCCGGATTTGACGAGTCACTAGCGTGAACTGGGTTGTTTTGAGAATCAACCGGGTGGGCAAGCCACTTTCGTGGGCCGGGTTATCTTGTTGTGGCACTCGGCTCCGACCTCTGCGTTGAACGAAGTGACGCTGCGAGAAGCCAGTGTCTTAATGCCTGGCAAACGACCGGGTGAACAGCATTGTCCACTCGAAAACA
>JAYVHY010000069.1:0-2318 GCA_043770615.1 Armatimonadota bacterium
GCATTTATGCCTATGGGTATTGACCTCGGCGAATCTGGGCCAGATTCATGGTCTGACTTGAGAATCGAAAGGTTGTCCGTCACGCTTGCTCTGCTAACATTTCTGTGTGGAAGAAAGGGCATCGTTTTTTAAGCCAGGGGGCACCCTTTCTCCCGATTCGTTAAGCTATTTGACTCGGACTGCCGATGATCAGATCTTCCAAGCTCTTACTTCAGGCGAATACGTGTTTGTGTTGGATTCGCGGCAGAAAGGAAAATCTTCCCTTATCGCCAATGCGGTGGTTAAGTTAAAAGGCGCGGGGATTTCCACATGCAAAATTGACCTCCAGCGGTTGGGGGCAAACCTGACACCTGACCAGTGGTACGCAGGTTTGTTGCAAACAATTGGGCAAGACTTAAATCTTTGGGAACCACTGCTTGAATACTGGAAGAATCATCAGGAGGTAGGTCCGCTTTCACGTTGGTTGGGCGCAATCGAGCATGTCGCTCTCAAGCAGACAGCAGGAAGGCTCATTATCTTTGTAGATGAGATTGATTTCGTTCAAGCCCTAAAGTTCTCTTCAGATGAGTTTTTTGCCGGCATTCGTTCGTGTTTTAACAACCGCGCTGACAATGCCGAATTTAATCGACTCTCGTTCTGCCTGGTCGGAGTTGCGACACCCGGCCAGCTAATTGATAGCGATAAAGTAACGCCGTTCAATATAGGTCGCAGGGTAGAGCTCAAGGATTTCTCACGAGAAGAGGTCCAGCCCTATTCGACGGCTCTTTCGACGAATGAAAGAGATGGTCATCGCACTTTGGATCGAATCCACCATTGGGTTTCTGGTCATCCGTACTTGACTCAACTTCTAGCTTCGAAGATCGCCGATGATCCGAAGATCAAATCTCATAGAGAAATAGACTATCTCGTCCAGGACCTTCTTCTTTCTGTTGAAGCAACTCAAAAAGAGCCGAACCTAGCTGATGTGGAGCGTCGGCTGTTACATCCAGTGTTGCCCGATGTATCAAAAGACGAAGCGAGAAGTCAGGTGCTTGATCTCTACCGAAGCGTCCTCGATCGAAAAGAAATTTCCCCAAATTACGAAGATCCATTGGTTGGATGTCTCCTTCTTTCGGGCGTTGTTAATGCAAATGACTCTCGCCTTTCAATTAGAAACAGAGTTTATGGCTTGCTGTTTGACCAAAAGTGGTGTCAATCCAGTTTGTCCGATGCAGAAGCTCGTCGGCTCTCTAAGGCTGCATCTCGGGCGGCTTGGCGAGTTGGATGGGTTTCAATGGTTGTTTTTGCCATTATCGGTTCTTTACTCGGGTGGTCTCTTTTCCTGGCTAAAGAACGCGATACAGCCCTTACTCAGAGTCAAAGATTGAACGTTGAAAACGTGAAGATGACTTACCAGGCTTCGATGATTTTAGCCTCAAAGGAAGCGGCAAGCGGTAATTGGCTCCAGGTTGGGTCACTTATTGATGGGCAAAAGGATTCACCCTACAAGGGATGGGAGTGGATCTACTGGAATACCGTATTAAGTGAACCCAAGGTAATAGGTCTACCGATTGAGAGAAATGTCGGTGGCAGCCCAAATCAGGTTTGGTTTGAAGGTGGCGATCATTGCAAAATTGTTGGCGAGAAAATATATATCGGAGACAAGGAGGTTGGCGTCGTAAAGTTGCCATTATGCCGACGCTGGGTCTTTGATCGTCGCAACCAGCAAACACTTGAGGAGAGAATCCGAATGGTTAACCGTTTGCCCGAGCTAAAAGCAGCATCCGGGCTTAGTCATGATCTCGACTCTTATCTGGCAGTCCCCAACCGGCAAACCCTTGAGTTGTTGACCATTAACGGTCAGCTGAAGTGGAGTATAGAGTTTCCTGAGGTATTGATCAATTGTGCGTTCTCGTTGGATGAGAAAGCAGTCTTTGCATCCCTTCAAAGTGGAACTGTTGTAGGTTTGGATATTTCAACGGGTAAAAGGTTGTGGTCGAAGCAGGTCGGTCGAAATCACGGTCTAAATTCGAGTCCGGATGGTTCAAAGATTCTCGTATTGAAGGACGATCAATTCGGAATCATCTTGGATTCTAAGACAGGATCTACTGTTTCTAATTTGCTTGGGCACGTTTCAAACATTACTTATGGGAGTTGGTTCAAGGATGGCTCTAAGGTTGTTACGGCAAGTGCAGACGGTACGGTTTGCGTTTGGAGAGTTTCGGATGGGCACCAAGTCCGAAAGTATGTAGGATTTCGTGACAATGTAAGTCAAGCAGTGTTAACTCCGGACGAGAAATCCTTGACCTGTGTTCTTGGCAGTGGAATGGTCACTAGCG
>JAYVHY010000070.1:0-2314 GCA_043770615.1 Armatimonadota bacterium
TTGCTGCCAGCCGTACGGTGCGTCACCGTGAACCCTACCAGAGTGCCGGGACGTGTCATGTGCACGTGGCTCACCACCTCTTTCACAAACGTCGCATACTGGCTCCAAAAGCTGGGAGTTGAAATCACATTCAGGTCAATTTCATTCCCAATCTGAAGCGACGACAGCTCGAGTTTCGGAATCTTGTCAAAGACCCAATCGAGCATTGCTTGAAATCGAGTGATCATCTTTGGATCATCGAACCGCGTGTTTTTCAAATCGCTCGGAACCGGTGTAACGACCGTATCTATCGAACGAATGATGAGTGACAGTTTCATATTCTTTGTCGGATAATAAAGGTTGGCTATCGACAGCCCGAAATCCGGATCCGCATATTCCTTTGGCTTGGGCTCAATCTGATTCCACTGAATGGACATGCAGGTTGCTTGCGCGTTCATGCTTTGTGCCTTAACCATGTTGTCTTCATAAGTAAGTCCAGGTGGCACGGTTGTGGTTTCAATGCCTAGAAGCCGATTCCCTCTTGGAATCGGGGTTGTATTGAGACTCGGCTCGGATACTGAATGAGAGACCGCAGCTACCGCAATCGTCTCACGATCTACATTGAGCGGATTGCATCCAATACTTACTAGAATAATTGTGAAAATCGCTGCTGCTGCCGAACCGTGAGGAATTTTCATGTTTTAGACTTTTGTCAATGGATTAGGAAATCTTGCATAGTCCCACATTCTAGTTGAACATGAATCTCCCCAGCCGACTAGCCTACAGCCAATTACCCGCAAGAACCTAAGCTAAGGTGTAACAGCACCGGCGTTGAGACTGCCGCCACGCAGATCGTAAAACAACGACATTTGGCTGTTCCTCGTAATTGGGAACATATTGTAGACGTATTCGTCTAAAAAGTCTTGAACCTTGGCGACGGTCGTCTTCGGGATCACCACTACATCGTCTGGGCGAAGCGGCACGTCCAAATATCCGCCATCTTTCCAAAGTAGTTTTCTGGCAAAAGTGTGCGGTTGAAGGTTTACAGTCATTTCGCATGACTTTATTGGATTCACTCGGCGCATGATTACAACGCGATGCCTTGCGCCCGTTCGCTTGAACCCGCCCGCAGTTACAATGGCGCGATGTGCCGTCATGCCGGGTTGGAACGCGATCGCTGACGGCAAACCTACTTCACCCGTAACATAAACCAATCGAGGTGCCTGACGAAGAATCCTAACCGTTAAGTCTTCGATTCCTGTAAGCCCAATCGGCGTTGCTCTTCCGTCGATATAGACAAGATTCTGATTGAATTTTTGGACGACCACTTCAAGCTCTGGATTTGGGACCAATGGTTTATATCGCGTCATCATTTCCAACTTAAGCTCTTCTGGACTTTGCCCCTCTGCCAAGACCTCGCCAATTCGTGGCATGGTGATTCGTCCATCGGGTCTTACCACGGCCTTTTGGGATAACTCCATCGTTGCAGAGAATCGCACTTCGATTTCATCGCCAACTTGCAACCGATACTTTCGCGACTTTGAACCTATAGCATTGTCTCTCGCATTGTAAGCAATAGTTCCATAGTAATATTGCAATTCTTGTTGGACCATTTCGGGGGTTCGTCCGGCTGCCATCATCGCTGGAACGAGCGTTGGAGAGATAACTCCGTCATCGCGAACGGTTAATACCTGGTTGAAGGAAGGACGATGAGGGAACGAAATCTCAAGTTGATCGCCGACGTGGATTATGTGCGAGGTCAGTAGCTCATAGGAAACCCACGACTCCGCCGTTCCAAAGTACTCCTCGGATTGCAGCCCAAAGGCTTGAGGCGTGGCTTGAGGTGACTCTGTTGCCTTTTCATCGACCCTAAACGGCGGCTCAACTCCGACCACTACCGGAGAGCCTATTGAAGGTCCGGCATTCGCACTTGCAAGCTGAATTTGTGATCCGGTGAAATCACTAAATTGATAGTAGGGCACGTCCATCTGTTGGGCCGCTAACGGCGAGATCAAGAAAATCGAAAGAACTAAAGCCATGCATGTTGTGCCAGATCGTTTGACAAGCCCCAAAACCAAGGCGGCAATTCCAATGCAAATGATGATTCTCGAACAGAAGTTCACAAGTATTCTCGTTTGGGTTGCATAAATTGCGGGTTTTCGGGCAGTAATGGTCTCGCAGCATTACTAAATGCGATAGGACTTCGCCAAGTAAAAATCGGATATCCAAGGGCCGGTCTTGACGGTTTTTCCGTTTGTCCGCATAGTGAATCAGGATCGGATGCGTAGTTGATGGAAACTGGGGGGGATAAAAAGACTGCGTTGTTTGACTCCTG
>JAYVHY010000071.1:0-2312 GCA_043770615.1 Armatimonadota bacterium
TGATCATGTCTACAGACGTCTTGACGTCATAGATTGGAGTTCCATCGCTGGTGTCTTGGGTTTGTTTGACAGTTAGTTTAACTTTGCCGCCTTCGTGAACCCATGAGTAGTCGATGACCGGGTGACCGGGCTTATCGAACCACTGTTCCCAAAAAGGCTCCACGTTGATTCCGCAGTACTCGGTAAATGCTCGTCGAAGCTGAGCACTTTCTACCGGCGTGTGTCGCCACTTGGTTAGGTAGTAGTTGAGCCCACCAAAAAAGGCTTCGTCACCAATCATTTTTCGCAAGGTGTGCAAGACGGCTCCACCCTTTGGATAGGTGTGCGAGTCGAACATAGCATCGCCGTTTTGGTACATTTTTGTCGAAATCGGTCGCTTGTATTGTCGTGCTTCTTGGAAGTAACCACGGAAGTTACCGTCCATCTCCCAATCATAGGCATCTTTGCCTCGGCTGTGCTCGAAGTAGAGAGCTTGAAAGATTGTGGCAAAGCTTTCGTTCAACCACGTATCGCTCCAATCCTTGCACGTAACCAGGTCGCCGAACCATTGGTGGGCGAGCTCGTGCGAGTTAAGACTATCCATGTTAAAGTAGCCATCCCGTGCTTCCGTGAGGCTGCCTTCACCGAGTGTTGTCGCCGACACATTCTCCATTCCACCGCCAAAATCGTACATTGCGTTTTGAGCGTATTTGGGCCAAGGGTACTTCACGCCCAAGACATTCGAAAAGTAGGTAAGCATGTCCTTGGTGTTTGCGAAAGAGTTGTCAATCAGGTAGCCCGAGCCGCGAGGGGCTACGTACCAGAGGTCAACACCTTGCCATGTGTCTTTTTTGATATCGAGCGGTCCGCCAACCAGGGTCAAAAGGTAGGTTGCATGGGGCTGACTCATCTTCCAGTGGAAAGTCTTGCGAGTTTTGTCTGAACTAAGCTTGGTGCCGATCAATGCACCGTTCCCGATCATGTCCCAATCGGATTGAACGGTACAGTGGGTTTCGCTCGTCGCTAGATCATTTGGGTAGTCCCAGGTCGGACACCATTCAGAGTTTGTTTCGGCTTCGCCTTGAGTCCAAAATCCAACTCGAGTCGTGTTAGTTTTTGTTGGTTCGATCCAATGGAATCCGCCTCCGCCTCCACCAAATGGTCGTGCTTTTGAATTCTTGGCGTTGTAGTCAATGGTGACTTTGAACACTTTTCCGCGCACAGTCGGCATGACAGAAATAAAGAGATTTCTACCGTCCCGTCGGTAATTGGCCGTATTGCCATCGACCTTTACGGCCGTTATGTTCAGCGGAACCCCCGCCATAAGCATGACTTCCTTTAGTCCGCTTCGTAGGGGGCTGAGCGTATTGACGGTTGTCCCTTTGAAGGTTCGATTTGGATAGTCAATGTCCATGTCAATGTCGACATTGATGAGGTCACATGTTCGGTCTAGGGCGTAGTGAAGCGAGGCGATTGGCGGGGCGAATGGGTTTTGCCGCCGACCACCTTGGGCGCTTGCCAGTCCAACCAACGCGATGCTGAGAATGAGAGATGAGGAAATCTTATTCATGTTTGAATTCCAAAACGCTACCTGAAATTTTGGGGTGAGAAGCCGGCGAGATTGACATTTGCGGTTCCAATTTCATGTCTCCGGATATGAAATTCGTTTTGAGAAGGTGTTGCATGGTTTAGCATCGGGAAACGATTTTCGCTTCAGAGTTATGCAGTGTTCCTGAACATGGAACGAAAATCGGTATTCCCGGTGCATCCAATTCCGTACCTGTCTCATTCGAGTGCGCACTCTTGAAAATTCTGCACGATGTTCTTCATATGTTCTGGTGCCTTATTGCGTCGAGCAGAATGCGGTCCATTTGGCTGGGAATTGGGTTTGGTGGTTGCAGTTGCCTTTCTGGGGCTTTGATGAAGGTTTGGTTAACGGTTGGTTTTTCTCTTGGTTTGGCTTCGAGCTTCTCTTCTTCAATCATGGGAATTGGTTCTGGTTTAGCCGCGATTTCAATGACCTCGGTTGTTTCGCTCTCAGGTTCGTAGGGAACTTCCCATTTGTAGTGGGATGCGTAGCGGGGACGGATTTCGCATCGTCTGACTCCAAGATCGAAGAGGGACCTTCGGGTTCGGGTGAGGAGTGAGATTGCTCGGTTGAACCTTATATGGTCTTGGCTGTATCGACGTTCGAGTTGTTGGAGCTTCTTTTGGTTCTCATCCGTTGGAGGAAGACTCTCGAGTCGGTTACCGGTGTTTCCGAGTTGAAGCCAGCAGGTGATGATTTGTTCGACGATCATTCGTTCTAGTTGGCTTGCTCCTTCTTGGAGGAG
>JAYVHY010000072.1:0-2307 GCA_043770615.1 Armatimonadota bacterium
CTGATTTAGTTGATGTAATACATCGCCTTCCATCGTGCTTCTTCCTTTTATCCTAGAAATTCGGGAACAAAAAAGGCGGCTATAAGCCACCCAGGATTGCTTGCCCGAACTGTCTACCAGTATTGTAGCACATTTGAGGGAAGAGGAGTCAGCAGTTGGCGGTCGGCAGTTTGCAGTGAAGATGAGGCAATTTAAAGCCCAAATGCCTCAATGAAGTTCATTTTGCTGCTGACTGCCGACTGTTGACTGTAAACTGTATTAGTGGATCGAATTCTCCTTGCCGCCCCCCGAGGTTTTTGCGCTGGAGTCGCGTATGCAATCGAAATTGTCGATCTTGCCCTCAAGGTTCACGGCGCGCCGCTCTATGTTCGCCACGCCATTGTCCACAACGAATGGGTGGTCAAGAACTTCGAGAGTCAGGGCGTAGTTTTCGTCGAGGAGATTGAGGATATTCCTGAGGGTTCAACTGTTGTCTTTAGTGCTCATGGCGTCTCGCCAGAGGTTCGCCGAGTATCACGTTCTCGGAATTTGAAAATGGTCGATGCGACCTGCCCGCTGGTTACCAAAGTCCACAACGAAGCCAAACACTATGCAGCTAAAGATTTCTTCATGATCTATATCGGACACCGGGGTCATGTTGAGGCAGAAGGAACGATGGGTGAGGCACCAGACCGAATGGTGCTGGTTGAGACCCCGCAAGATGCCGAGGAACTTGAGATTCCGCATTATCCTAATCTGGCAGTTTTGTCGCAAACGACCCTATCCGTTGATGAAGTCATGGCGACGATGGCCGTTCTCGAACGTCGATTTCCGCACATCCAAAAGCCCGCAAAAGGTGATATCTGTTACGCCACGACCAACCGCCAAATGGCGATTCGAGAGCTGGCAAAGGAATCCGATTTAGTGCTCGTAGTTGGTTCGACTACTTCTTCGAACTCAAACCGACTCCGCGAAGTCGCCGAGCAGTACGGCACCGAGTCCTATTTGCTAAGTACGATTGAAGAAGTTCGGCCCGAATGGAGAACGAACTATAAAACCGTCGGTATCTCGTCGGGTGCCTCTACGCCGGAGGTTTTGGTTGAGGACATCATTGGCGCCCTCCTAGATGGTCGCAACAATATTCCAGTCGATATCCTAGAAACGATTAAGGAAGATGTAGCGTTCAAGCCGAATCGAGAATTGCTGGAACTGGCTCAAGCGAAGTAGTCCAGCCAAGGTTTCTAATGCGCATAAAACTCCTTAAATCGGTTGCTGTTGGTCTGTTTTTGCTGGGCATTGCTGGTGGAGGCTGGGTTTTTACCGGAAAGTCTTAATGCCCACTACTTCGCTTTATGGCATAAAGGTTGTTCCCAAAGTCGTAGATTTTACAAAAATTCCATGGCGATATGGTGGCCAGGGGAATGTATTTGAAGTGCCGAAGATGGACGTCAAGGATATGGCGGCGATCCTGAAGAAAGAGGGTTTTCAAGAAGACGATACATTCCACGCCTTTTCCAGCACACCTGACGGACCCAAAGTTTATGTGGATGCTCACGAATTCACTCGTACAACCAAGGCGGGGACCACGGAGACCGTTTCGATCATGAAGTGCGATGGAGTCAGTGCGCTTATGCATTGGGAGCCCCGTGAGTCTGCTGAATGATGCTCTTGTTGAAAAATGGATGAAGGTTTTTCGTGCTGAAAACATAGTGAGTGTGAAGCCTGTGATAGGTCGAGGGCATGATCCAGGAATCATATCATAGTTTCTGCGACCCTCTGGGTCGGGGGAAAACAAAGCGATCCAGGGGTCTTCGCTCGTTAAACTCGCTGCGACACCCTGGCTACCATCTTGGACCCGCTGGGTCGAGTGCAGGAAGGACCGAGGCGGACCATGCAAGGCCACCAGTAAGTTCGAATTTGGTTCTCAATTGGGACAACTTTGATTCCGCTTGCCGTAGCCTCGCCACGGGTGAACTCCGTTTGCAAGTGCAACCTGTTGCAACGCGAGCAATTGTTACTTGTAAGCCTCACCCACCGTCCAGTAAACTCAATCTATGCCACGATTGATGTCATTTGGTTCAGAAGGTGAACAAAGTCATACATCGGCGGATGAATGGGAAATTTCGCGATCCAGGAGTCTGTTCATTCCGTTTGGACCATGGTACTCCGCGACCAAGGACGATCGGACTATCGATATTGGATTCATTTGGACAAAAATGGGGAAGATTTTAAGGTCAAATTCGATTTCGATGGATCGTTTTGGCGACCTAAACTACAATATTTTCATGACAATAAACGATGAGCCAATTCGCTTTGTCCTTAAGCCAA
>JAYVHY010000073.1:0-5052 GCA_043770615.1 Armatimonadota bacterium
ATGGACATCGTGAGCCTTGGTCAGCAGGGTCAGCCAAGCAACTACGACTTCAATACTCCGTTTGTCATCGTGAGCCAGGGTGGCGGATACTTTGGAAACAACGGAAACGCACTTTCTAACCCATTTGGAAATCGTCTTTCCGGCTTTGAAGGCAACGGAGTGATTCAATTTATCGGGACGTTCACATCGATTTCCTTTACCGCTTCGCCAGCCGAGTACTGGGGTGGGTTTAACGTTGGAGTTCAGGCGGTTCCTGAGCCTGCGTCCGTGATCGCCGTATCGGGCGGCCTGATCATTCTCCTTCGTCGGCGTCGGAAAATCTAGTTCAGCTTTCTAAACGTCTTGGTCCCAAGGTATGTGGCCGCGAATCGCAAGTAGTTCTTAATCCGACCTGGGAGGTAGTGCATGCTTGAACGATATGCCGCCCGAGAGGACCTAGCGTCTCCGTTAAGCATTCTCACTGTCCCTAGGGTCGCCCAGCAATGCGCTTTTGCGAGCCTGAGACGGTCTGCCGGAAAGCGCGACTCAAGGTCTTCCAATCTAGGCAACATCCACTCTCGAAGCATTTGGTCGTCTCGCCAAATCCTTTCGAGCTTGTGAGATGCATTTGCTCCATGGACCCGGTACTGCGAAAGCTTTTCATTAACACACCCGACGTTGTAGTGCTCCGCAATTCGAAACCACATCTCCCAGTCGCCCGACCCAAAGTAGTTTTCGTTAAAGCCGCCAATCTCTTTAACAATGGATGCTCTAAACAATGCCGCCGAAGCAATAATCTTATTTTGGTACACAAGGTCAAGCAGGATATCGCCGGTTTCAAAGCGCGGGAACTTGAACCCTAAAGGCTCACCCTCAAAAACGACACCCTTACCATCAATGAACTCACCCTCGGTGTGAACAAGCCCAACTTTCGGATTTGCATCAAGCAACATAACTTGCTTGGCAAGCTTTTCAGGCATCCATACGTCGTCATCATTGAGAACCGCGATGTATTCTCCAGAGGCGAGGTCTAAGCCTTTGTTGAGCGTTCCGTACGTACCCAGGTTCTTTTCATTCAGAACAACATGAATTCTCGGTTGAGCTGCAAGCCATTCGCGAGAACCATCGGTTGAGCCATCGTCGATCGCAATAATCTCATAATCCTGAAATGTTTGGTTCCGGATTCCATCAAGGGCAGCCGGCAAGTAACCCAGGTGGTTATAACAAGTCAAAAGGATTGAAACACGTGGCATGCCAGATTAGGCTATATTTTGGCGTATTTCGGTGGTGCCATGAGCAGTACCAAGGCATTCAAACGAAAGACATTGAGTCCAACCTTCGAAAACCACTAGTATCCGCAGGCTGTTTCGACATAAAATGGCGGTATCAATGGTTCTCACCAGCATTCTCTTCGCCGCCAGTACCGTACAGCTAAGCGTTCCTGCCTTTTTTTCCGATCACATGGTTCTTCAACGCGAGAAACCTGTCCCAGTATGGGGATGGGATCTACCCGGGCGAACCGTAAAAGTGACGATAGACGGTAAGACGTTTTTCGCGATTACTCCTCCCGACGGAAAGTTTCGGGCGATGATCCCTCCAATGAAAGCTGGTGGACCATTCAATTTAACCATCGAAGGATCCTCGACAATAGAGATCAAGGACGTCTACGTGGGCGAAGTATGGATTTGCTCCGGGCAATCCAATATGGAATGGCAGCAAAGAAACGCACTAGATCGAGATCAAGCGAAGAGGGAAACCGATCCGATGGTTCGAATGTTCACTGTCACAAAAAAGATTTCGAACACGAAAATGTCCGACGTTACCGGAACGTGGCAAGCCGCATCTCCTGAGACAATAGACGATTTTTCAGCAGTTGGCTACGCCTTCGCCCGGAAGCTGAGCCGAGACCTTAAGGTGCCGATTGGCATGATCCATACATCCTGGGGCGGAACCGTCGCGGAGGCTTGGACAAGCATTGATATGCTTTCAAAGGATGTCATGACGGCAAACATCGCGCTTGGCGCCAAGGAGGCTCTTAGAAATAATCCAAACTCAATGAAGGATTACGTCGAAGCGATGCGTAAATGGCAAGCAAAGGGCTACCCGGACTTCTTTGGCCCGATCGAAGGACCTGACCCTTCTGGAATTGCATTCGACGATAATCGGTGGACGGCTGCTCCGATGCCAAACGCTTTTCCGGAGAACTTTGATGGAACAATTTGGTACCGAAAGGTCGTTTCGCTGACGGCGGCACAAGCTGCCAGCATAAACAATCTCTCGCTTGGCGCGATTGATGACATGGATATCACTTCGATCAATGGCGAAGAAGTTGGTCGGACCGATATGTCGGTGCCCGGCAACTATCAAGTGCCTCGAAACTATCAGATTCGCCCGGGTCTGTTGAAGCCCGGAAAGAACGCAATCGCAGTTCGTGCCTACGATGGTCAAGGTCCGGGTGGGTTCTCAAGCGCACAGTTACTGAAGCTAGGCGATATGCCAATTGCCGACGGTTGGGTGATGAAGATGATTTCCGACAAAAAACCGCCAGCACCGGACGCAGGCCCTGCACCTCAAGAGCCAATGACCGCGAACAACCCTAACTTCCCTGAAGCGCTCTACAATGGCATGGTCTACCCACTGGCCCCGTACGGTATCCGGGGGGCAATTTGGTACCAAGGTGAATCCAACGCTGGACGAGCCGTGCAGTATCGATACCTCCTTTCCAATATGATCAAAGATTGGCGCAACATCTTCCGCCAAGGAGATTTTCCGTTCTATATCGTTCAACTGGCCAATTTCATGCGAGCTGATGAAAATCAATTCGATTCCGCGTGGGCTGAGCTAAGAGATGCCCAAGATACGGTTGGTCAAGAGAAGAATTGCGGCGTGGCAACAATTCTTGATATTGGTGATGCGGTAGATATTCACCCCCAAAACAAGCGCGATGTAGGTGAACGCTTGGCCAGAATTGCACTCAAAAAGGACTATGCTCAAAATGTTGAATGGCAAGGTCCTCGTCTTGCCAAAGCGACATTTGTCGGACCGATAGCGACTATTGCTCTAAGCCATGCCTCGGGGCTTATGACCACCGACGGTAAGGCACCTCGATGTTTTGCGATCGCCGGTGAAGACCGCAAATGGCATTGGGCGACGGCAACTATCGATGGTACATCCGTGAAGCTAACAAGTCCCGATGTCCTGACGCCAGTTGCTGTTCGCTACGGCTGGCAAGATAACCCTCAGGTTAACCTTGTGAACAGCGATACACTGCCCGCAATGGCGTTCAGAACTGATTCTTGGCCGCTTGTCACTCGAGATAATCGATAGAATCCTGGTTGGGTCGCCTATTGGTGACCCAATTAAAACAAGGATGCTTGGGAGAAAGCTTGCACCGGAGCGTAGCTAAAGCGATGAATTTCGCATGGACCATATAGGCTCAAAGCTTCCAAATGGACTGGCGTTGGATAGCCAAAGTGTTTGTCAAACCCATATTTTGGATATCTCGGGTGGATAACCTCAACCATATACCGGTCTCGTGCTGTCTTAGCAAGAATTGATGCGGCAGCTATCTCGGCAATCTTGCCATCGCCTTTAATCACGGCTTCGCCCTCGATATCTCGGGGCAAACGGTTGCCATCGATATAGATTTTGGCTGGGACTTGGCTGAGGGCACGGATGGCGCGACTCATGGCTTCCATACTTGCCCAAAGGATGTTGAGCTGGTCAATTTCGAGATTATCAACAAAGGAAATTGCGAAAATGGATTTGCCGAGAATTTCGGGTTCTAGCCGTTCGCGCTGCTCGCGCGAGAGTTTCTTGGAGTCATTGAGACCCTTGATCACAATACCGACGGGAAGAATGACTGCCGCGGCGACCACTGGACCGGCTAACGGACCTCGTCCAGCTTCGTCAACACCAGCGCAACCAGGAAACCTTTCAAGCATGGGGGAACACCGTTTGGAATCCTCGGATCAGGGCAGGGGCGAAATCTTCGACAGTGACGACTCGCCCAAGCTCCTGTGAAATGGATGTTACTCCGTGCGAACGGATTCCACAAGGAACTATCGTCGAAAAGGGCGACAAATCAGTGTCGCAGTTGATCGCGATGCCGTGCATTGAGACCCATCGCTTGACCTTAATCCCGATCGCGCAAACCTTATTCTCGTTGATCCAAACGCCACTGTTAACATCGAGTCGCTCACCTTTTAGGTCGAATTCTTGTAGGGCAACGATGACGGTTTCTTCGAGGTCGCGCATCCAGCGATGAAGGTCTTTGCCGTGCTTTGCAATATCAAATATCGGATACCCAATGAGTTGTCCTGGACCGTGATAAGTGATGTCGCCACCTCTATCGGTTGGCAATACTTGGATGCCTTTTTCTTCGTACCAATCGGTTGGATGAAGCAAATTCTCGGGGTGGAAGCTCGCTCCGAGAGTGAGAACCGGGTCGTGCTCGAGTAAGAGCAACGTGTCCTCGGCTCCGCCTTGTACTTGCGCGAGAACGTCTAACTGTTTGGCTAGCGCATCTTGGTAGGATATTCGTCCGAGGTCGAGGATCTGCAACGACTATATTGTGACCTGAATCAAGCAAGTTCCATTACCAGAAGGTTTGATCTTGGACCGGAACAAGGATTGGGAGCCTGGCCGTCTCGCCCGGATGAACAATTGTCAACCAGAATTCTGAATGGCAAAACAAGAATCGTAGGTGACACCGGTAGGTGAAACCAAGCTAACATCCCTTATCCGGGCGAGACGCCCAGGCTCCCATAAGATGCCATACTCTCAGTGGAGTTGGCCGGGTGACGGCTCCCGCAAGGGAGAGGAAAGTCCGGACTTCGCAGAGCATGGTGCCCTCGGCAACGGGGGGCGGGGTGACCCGACGGAAAGTGCAACAGAAACAAACCGCCTGTCAGTTCGCTGATCGGTAAGGGTGAAATCGTGAGGTAAGAGCTCACGGTCTGGGCGAGCAATCGTTCAGGCGGGTAAACCCCACCAGAAGCAAGGCCAAATAGGGAGAGGATGACTCGGCTCGACGACTCTCCGGGTTGGCCGCGCAGATAAATCGTCACACAA
>JAYVHY010000074.1:0-11839 GCA_043770615.1 Armatimonadota bacterium
CGATGAGTCAAAAAGTGTTCTCATGACTTTCCAAGAGATTTATGGTTCTTCGAGTTTGATTTGGTTTAGGGAAATCTGATGGCTCAATTTTTGACTGAAGCCATTCTATAGTGGAGTTTCAGATTAGCCCGGCATGCAAGTTGGTGTTGCACGGATACAGCTGGTGCGGAATTGGATGCACCGGGAATGCCGATTTTCGTTCCCCGTTCAGGAATACCGAATAACTCCGAAGCGAAAATCGTTTCCCGATGCTAAGAAGATTCTGACCAGATTTCATCCAAGCAACACCGTCCTGTTTGGGAGGCTATTCCTAAAGTCTTTGGGCATTTCCGTAAATGAATTGAATCCCAAACTGGCTTAATTTTGTTTTCGCTTGCTTGGCTGAAGTGGCTCTTGCCAGTGTCCAGTGAGCATGTATCTCGCTGGGTTGTACTGGGTCATCATGTCATTGGGTGTCAGGGTGAGCTTAAGGCGGCTCGCACTGATTCCATAAATGAAGGTACTGTGCCGGCCATTGCCTTTATCAGGCTTACCGGTTTCAGTTCCTGGGAATGCCAGGCGAGTTACTGACTTGGTATCGACATTATTTTCACCGCTGAAATCATTCGAATTGTTCCAGCCGATCACGAAGCCATCGTATTTGCTTCCAAATGGCTTAGGATCAAAAGTACCGTTGGCGCCACCGTTCGAAGTTTCTGCCAGGATGACAACGGTATCTGGGTTGTCGACTAGAACCGTTGAATACGAAGCGTATGGAGCATAGAAGCCATATGTCGAGGGGATTGGCGGTCCACCAGTTGGGTTGGCCGAATATGCCCACTCCTCGGGAGATGCAGTAGGACATACAAAGTCAATTCGATCAGATTTCAACGAGTAGATATCGCTGATCCATGTATAGGCATATCCATTTGCATCGGTCTCTGGCTCACCTTGTGCGTTTTCAGAATACAAAGGTGGGAAGCGATCATCATGCTGAGTGGAATAGAGAATGAGTGTCTCCATGATGCCATTCATATTTTTTACGCACGTCGCTTTGAACGCCTTTTCTCGCATGTAAAGGTAAACCGGAATCATTCCGATGATGAGAAAAAAGGTTACAAGGACGATCATGCGAAAATCCTTCTTGGTCATGTATTGACCGCCAGATGGAGCAGTTGCACCTTCTGGGGCAGATGGGTCGAAGGCGTTGTTTTCGCTCATTTGTTATCCTGGGTTCGGTTGAGAAAACCATTCTCTTTTAACAATTTCGTTGCCGCTCTTTTGTCGAGTTCTTCAAACGAACCTCTTCCGTTTATCGTCGGCAACCGCAACATCTTTATGTCTTTTTGGGAGACTCCTTTGGCAAAGATGGCAAGTCCCGCCACTTCTTTGCTAGAAAAGGCATCCTCACCTAAAACCTTCACTCCTTGGTCAATAATTTCGGGGAGCTTGGTCCAATTCTTGACCACTTCGCCTTTAAATGCCATGAGTAGCTGTCGTTGCCGCTCGGTTCGCTTAAAGTCACTCCCAGTATCTTTTCGGAAGCGAACATAACACATTGCATCATAACCATCTAGCCGTTTTACACCTGGGACAAAATGGACGTGAAGCATTCCGGCATTGTCGTCATAGTCCATCTTGTCCTTGATGGTAACGGTAACTCCTCCAATTGCATCAACCAGTTCTTGGAAGGCAACATAGTCCAGTACGATGGTTTTGTCAACCGTGACCCCGGTTAAGTACTCAACCGCTTCTTGTTGTTTCTGCTTAGCCTCTTCCGGTCTAGCCAGGTTGTGATAAGCATTGAGCTTATGGGCTGGCTGGTTCGGAAGTTGACACCTGGTATCTCTGGGGATCGAAACACCCGTGATCGTCTTGTTTTTGAAATCCAGATGAGCGAGCAAAATCATGTCCGCCCGTCCTGCTTGCTTCAATACTTTGAGCCCACCAGGAGCAAGATCTTCGTCGCATCCAAGCAGAAGAATATTGATCGAATCCCCTTTGAAGGTGTCCTCCGGCTTCACACTAAAGAGTAAGGATTGAATGATTTCTTTCGTGACTTCAGATTTGTTGGTGAAACCAAGGAATGTTCCTCCAATTGCGAATCCAGCAATCCAAATGCCATATAGGACAGCGGCAACTTTTCGCCTAACCGGCGCATGTCGCTGACTTTCTCGCACGCGAATTGGAATTTTAGATTCGGGTTGTGGTTGCATCCTTGACCTTGGCTTCTATTGGCTTTTCAACGCGTCATCCTTAACGCGGGTTCCTTATATTATAGTTCAACGAGGAATTACGTGTCGCGGTGTGGAAATCGGACTCTAAACGTAGTGCCTTCCCCCACAACCGAGTCGATCTCCACGGATCCTCCATGACTCGTAGCAAGTTCCAAAACGATCTTCGTTCCCCAACCGCTTCCTCCCGCTTTTGACCACTGACTTCGGGCATTGCCAGAAAGAATTCGGTTGGCAATTTCTCTGGTCATTCCCGGGCCAGTATCGGTTACTTCAAACATATGATCGGTGCCTTCAACTCGGTAGATCACGGTTACCGAACCAAAAGTAGCATCTTCTTCGCACCGCTCAATCGTTTCGTCAGGAATGACTTCGTAGACCGCCTTAACCGAATTTCCAACCAAGTTTTGGACAATCCTGAAGACAAACAAGTCGTCAAAATGGGTCTCAGGACCATTTAGGTCAATGTCGTAAAGAAGGGAAACATGCTTTGAACGGCTTTCGCTTTCCAGATAGGCCGCACCCCTTTGGATCGTTTCTCCCATCTTTCCTAGTGTGAAATTTGGTCGAAGTTCTCGTCCGGCAGACATGTCCGAAATTAATCGCGAATACCCAACGATCCGATCCACTGACTTCTTGAGATCATCAACCATTGGATCAAGCGCCGAAAGGTTCTCTTGAGCGTCGCTTGGTAACTCGTGGTTCTCTAAACTCTCCTTGAGTCCATCAATCGCCATTTCGGAAAACGATAGGCTGGCATAAAGGCTCGCGGCAAGATTGCCAATATCGTGGCTTACTTTGCCCATTCCAAGGAGCGTCGATGCCCTAGCCGACTCTTCGCTGAGTCGGTAGTTATGGTAAGCCATTGTGGCGACCGAAGCGATTGTATCCAGAACTGCACCGTCAGTATCAGTAAATGGACCACCGCTTTTGTTGAGAAGTTGAACGACTCCAATGGGGTCTTCTTTCTCCATGACCAAAGGAGTGGCGACCATACTCCGGACGACAATTCCGGTAGCTATTTCAAACGGATTATGTTCCGATTCCGGTCTTTCCGGAATCTCCCTCAACATGGTTTTTCGTTGTTGAAAAGCGGCACCCGCCATTCCGAAATCATCGGCAATGTCTTTCATTGGAAGCTTAGGCTCAACTTCGGGTGGTTCGACGTGTTGAAAAACGAGGCGATTCGTTGCCGGATCATGAAGGTAAATCGTGCCTCCGGCTGCACCTACAGCTTCCACCGAGATCTTTAGGACGCGTTTGAGAAGACTATCAAATTCGCCATGACCTGATAGCGTGTGGGTGGCAAGCTGAACTGCACGGATAAGTCTTCCGTTAACGTCAATCAAGTTATCAGTTTACTCCACGCTGGGAACCTACCCAAACCGTCCGGAAATGTATCCTTGAGTTTCGGGTTTCTGCGGGAAGAGGAAGATGTTTGAAGTCGAGTTCTCTTCAATAATCTGCCCAAGCATAAAGAATGCGGTTCGGTCACTCGCTCGCTGAGCTTGCTGCATGTTATGGGTGACGATCACGATCGTATATTCCCGTTTAAGTTCAAAGATGAGGTCTTCGATGCGAGAAGTAGCAATCGGATCAAGGGCCGAACACGGCTCATCCATCAAAATGATTTTTGGGTCAACTGCCAGGGTCCTTGCAATGCAAAGGCGTTGTTGTTGACCACCCGATAGTTCAAGAGCCGAATTCTTGAGCTTTTCTTTCACCTCTTCGAACAGGGCTGCTTGCTTAAGAGACTTTTCAACAATAGCGTCTAAGTCACTCTTCGCCTTCACGCCGTGAAGCTTTGGTCCGTAAGTGATGTTGTCGTAAATTGACATCGGGAACGGGTTTGGCTTTTGGAAGACCATTCCAACATCCTTTCGAAGGGCAACGGGGTCAACTTCTTTGTCGTAAATGTTGATTCCGTCAATCGTGATCGTTCCTTCGAGCTTTGTGCCATCAATGAGATCGTTCATTCGATTGAGGCATCGGAGGAATGTAGATTTGCCACATCCCGAAGGACCGATGAACGCCGTGACCTTCTTTTCGGGAATTTTAATGCTGACAGACTTGAGCGCCTGAAACTTTCCGTAGTGGAAATTGACGTTGTCCGCAACGATTTTCTGCCTTACGATTGTTTCTTCTGTTGTTTCGGACATGAGTTTTCTTTCGAGAAGGCCGGTCACGATACAACCATCATGCCCCATATATGTTAGCTTTTTGTTAAGGCTTCTGTCACGCCATGGTAGTCGGATTCATTGCCCTTTGTCGAAGAAAATGATCGACAAGAATAATTGCTGCCATCGCTTCGACAATTGGCACTGCCCGAGGTAAGACGCACGGGTCATGTCGCCCGCGCCCAGTCAAAGTTGTATCCTCGTGGTCAGTATTCACAGTGTCCTGAGGTCGGAGAACCGTAGCGGTTGGCTTAAAGGCAGCATGGAAAATGATCGGCATTCCGTTGCTGATGCCTCCCTGAATTCCACCCGAATGGTTTGTTTTCGTGTAGACCGAACGCTTGTCTTTTTGTTCGTCTACCGAATAATAATGATCATTGACTTCGAGCCCGGTTTGGTCGGTCATGCTAAAGCCACCACCAAATTCAATTCCTTTGCAGGCTGGTAGAGAAAGGACCGCCTTACCAAGATCAGCCTCTAATTTGTCAAAAATTGGTTCGCCCCAACCAGCGGGAACACCTCTTGCTACGCAAGTAATCACGCCACCCACCGAGTTTCCTTGCTTTCTAATTTCCTCAATGTGAGCAATCATTCGCTCGGCAATACCGGAATCTGGACATCGAATAATGTTTTTTTCGACCTCGCCCATCGTAACTGTAATTGGGTCAATGGAGGTTTGAATGTGATGAACCTTTTTGACAAACGCTACAACTTCAACTCCGACCGAAGCCAAAATCTTCTTGGCAATCGCGCCAGCCGCAACTCTACCAACCGTTTCTCTTGCCGAAGACCTTCCGCCGCCTTGCCAAGCGCGGATTCCGTATTTTTGATCGTAAGCGTAGTCAGCGTGGCTCGGGCGATATTTTGTTTGCATCTCGTCGTAGTCATTGCTACGCTGGTCCTCGTTCATGACCATCAAAGAGATAGGAGTTCCAAGGGTAAGTCCGTCCTCGTTGATTCCGCTCAGGATCTTGATCGTATCGGATTCTTTACGCTGAGTGACGATTTTGCTTTGTCCAGGTCTTCGGCGATCAAGCTCAATTTGGATTTCTTCGGCAGTAATCGAGATTCGTGGTGGGCAACCGTCGATCACAACCCCCAATCCGCCGCCATGAGATTCTCCCCAAGTGGTGATCCGGAAAATTTGACCGATGCTGCTCGACATAGTTAGGTTCAGTTTACAGTATGTTTTGAGCATGAATCCCTAATCACCAAAACCCCGCACTGGGTTGAGCGTCTGCTTTATCACTAGGAGATGAACATGAAAAACATCATCAAGATCGGAACTCTGGCCTTCATGGCTAGTGCCATTCTCGTCCCCAATACCGCGGTTGCCCAAGACTGGCGGCGTGACAAAACTGCCAATGAATGGAAGACCATTGCAACAATTAGCGGAGCCCTTGGCTTGCTCGGTGCGCTCAATCACGACGACACCCTAACCTTTGCCGGAGCCGCAGGTGCCCTGTATTCGACATATCGCCTTGACCAGGATCGAAAGAGTCGAGACCGGTGTGAACGAACCCGAGCCGAATACTTTGATCACGAATATTTCTATCGAGACGGTCATCGCTACGAGCGTCGAATTGTATGGAAGAACGGCCAAAAGTATTACCAATTCGTGAACTGCGATTACGACTCAAGAAACCGAGACCGATCCCTATTCAACATCGGTGGGCGATCGAATAACGACAATTGGCGACGAGAGGAGCAACGCCGAATCGATGAGGATCGCAAGTATCAGGACAAGCTAAGGCGCGAAGAAGAACGGCGCCAAGACGAATGGCGAAGAGCAGAAAAGAAGCGAATTGACGAAGAGCGAAAGCGAGAAGACGCCCGCCGACGAGAGCAAGAAAAATGGGATCGGGATCACCGAAATGATCGAGGTCGAGATAGTCGCGATAATCGAGACAATCGAGACTGGGATCGAAATCGAGATAGCCGAGACAACCGGAACGATCGAGACCGACGCAACGGTGGCTAGAAGCAGCAAGGCAGAAAACACCTTAGCTTAAAAAATTCGCCTCCATTCAAAAATGGGGGCGAGAATTTGTACTCTCTTTCGTCCAACTGTCTATGTTTCCTACATATGGGTCGTATCCTTGCGATCCTACGATATAGACTGATGTTTTGTGGAGTAGCTATGCTTGCAGGTCGAAATATGAATAAATTTTTTGTAAAGATTTCATCACTCGCTTTTATAGCAAGCGCATTGCTTGTTCCATTCACAACATCGGCTCAAACCCAAACTCAACGAAGGGATCAAACTCAAAACGAATGGCGAAATATTGCTTTGGCAAGTGGCGCAATTGCTCTTTTGGGAGTCCTCAAGAAGGACGACAAATTGACATTCGCCGGAGCAGCCGGTGCGCTGTACTCCCTCTACCGCTATGATGAAGATTCTAAGAGTAAGGATCGTCTTGCCCGGACAAGGGCTGAATACTTTAGTAGAAGCGAGTTCTACCGTGACGGCATCAGATACAACCGAAGGACAGTGACGAAGGGTGGCAAAAAGTACTATCAGTTCTACAAAGCCCCGAAGTCCCAGCAGGACTGGAAGTGGAAAGGTGAGCACGACAATCGAAATAACGAGAATAGTAATCGGGATCACGACAAGAACAAATCGAATGGCAAGTCTCAAGGAAAAGGCAAAGGAAAAGAAAAGGGGAAAGGTAAGTCGAAAGATCGCAGAGGTGATTTGGATTAACCGGATCTTATTTTTGGTTACGATCTCGATTTGAGATCGAAACCCATTATATTTCGGACTGATTCTAATCCTTGTCCTGGGTCTTTTTCAACTTAGAGTAATTCCCTTGGCTCGATTGACGTCTTGAACTATTAAGAGGAGATATGAAAAACAACATTTTGAAACTCGTCACCCTGGGTTTAGTCGCTGGCGCAATGGTCCTGCCAATGACGATTCACGCCCAAAGCCAATCTAAGAAGAAAGAAATTGCCCGTCGACAAAAGACCAAGGGCGATTGGCAAAAAATCGGGAATATTGGTGGCGCAGTGGCCATACTCGGTCAGCTAAACAAAGACAAGACAGCCTCGTATCTGGGACTAGGAACCGCCTTGTATTCAGCCTATCGAATGCAAGAAGACAGCAAGAGCCAAAACAAAACCAAAAGGGAGATGGCCGCGTTCTATAACCGGGATCACTTCACCAAGAACGGGGTCCGATATGACCGCAAGACGGTGAAGAAGAACGGCAAAACGTATTACACGTTCGTGAAACATCGAAAATAGCTGAGCATTTGGGTCATGAGCTTCAATGCGATCCAAAATTGGAAAGTGGTAACTTAATGAGTTCATGACCGACTTTGCAATCTCTTGGAAATTGAGCCGACACCGGTTCGCTGAATCCGTCACAGATTTGACTCAGGAGCAGCTGAACTATCGGTTGCATCTCGACGTCTTGACGGCGGGAGAAATGCTTCTCCACGTGGTTGGCGTCGAACTATGGTTCGTGGCCCAGCTAACCGGAATGAGTCTCAATGAATCCGATCTTCGCTTGACAAAGGCGGCGGTTGATGGAGTGGTCAACGATAATCCGTTCCCATTTGATGTTACGGAAATCACTCCCGCCATCATGGTTGAAGCCCTCAATCGAGGACAGGAAGTTGTCGCCCCTCACATCGAAAACCCTTCTACCGAGTTTTTAACCAAGGAGATTAAGAGCGCCCTCGGTCCGATCATCACCGGAGAAGGTGCCCTTGCTCGATTCGCCTTTCATCCCGCTTACCATCAAGGGCAGGTACACCTTATTCGAACTTCGCCCGACTTTCCGAAATAGTTGGATAATAGCCATGTGTCAAAATGACTCATGGTTCCGATCCTTGCAACCAAAAGGCTGATCCTTCGTCCATTACAGCGCGAGGACGCATCGAGAATCCAGCAAATCTTTCCTCGAATTGAGATCACCGAGTACCTAAACGCCTCCATTCCTTGGCCTTATCCACCGGATGGAGCCGAACAGTTTCTCGACTTCATTCTTCCGCAGATAATGGCTGGCTCTCGCTTCGTATGGGCGATTACCCTTGAGGACGAGTTAACTGGATTGATTGATTTGGATGTCGAAGGACCATTTCATCGCGGGTTTTGGCTGATGCCCGAACATCATCATCGAGGCTACATGTCCGAGGCTGTGACCGCAGTCAATGACTTCGCCTTTGATGTGCTCAAGATGCCATTAATGCGACTGGGAAACGCAGTTCCGAACCTTGGATCTCGGCGAATAAAGGAAAAATCCGGCGCAATTCTGGTTGAAGTTATTCCCAATGTGCCATTCGTCAGCGGAGTCTTCCCAGAAGAAGTTTGGGAGCTGACGGCCGTGGCGTGGCGGGAGAATCGAGGGAAGTTTTGAGCCGGTTAGCCTAAGCAGAGAACGTGAATTTGTAATCCCCGAAGAAGCGGAAGTGGTCTCGCGGAACTTGGCTTGAACTTACTTGAACGGTTTCAATATCATCCGGTTCAGCACCCCAATGATCGACAAGGTCTAAGGAATATCCTTCTAAAATGAGGCGATTGATTATGTCATATATTGACCTAGTAGCATCCAGGCTGTCAGCGACTTCTTCACACCATTCTTCAGGTCCACCAAATTCCGGAGGAAACTGCTCTCCTGTTTTGGGGTCGTAACTTTCTATTGCATGTCGAAAATGACAACTGCAGCCACGACCCTCACTGTGTACGTACCATTTCCTTGAAAAAGCTAATAGTGCAATAATCTCGGACTCCTCCTCTGTTTCTTGAAATGTGTTTGCAAGAAGTGGATCAGAGGCTCTTTTATCCAAGTCGTCTTTGCATGGACGTTTGTCAGGAAGTTGGCTGAAAGAGAATAGCTTTGAGTCCAAGAGGGAAAGATCCTCCTTGCTAGTGGTGGACAGGTAGATCGAGTAGCACATGAGTTACTTCGAGAACTTCGTGAGAAATTCAATCACCTTAGCCGGATCGTGGTGATCGCCCGTCTCAAGTAACCCCGTATCCTGCGAGTGAACCAGTTTCCCGGTCTTGTCTAGCACGAACAAATGAGGGTAGCCGGTGATCTTTGGAAAATTAGCCAGTACTGTTTCATTCTTGTTTTCTTGGCTATAGTTAACTTGAACAACGACGTACTTTTTGAGGAGCTTGCCAACTTCTTTATCGGTCTTGAAAAGGGTATCAAGCTTGTGACACCAACTGCACCAGTTCCCGCCAACATCAATAAGAATCGGCTTGTTTTGCTTGGTTGCCTTTTTAATGGCGTCGGCGATATCTTTTGCCGAGTCCCTAGTTGGATCAAAGATCTTTTCGGACATGTTCAGCTTCGTTCCTTGCTTTGCCGGAACGGCCACCGCTCCGTCCTGAGCGAATGCTTGAAAACAAAAGAACGACAATGTCGCAATGGCTACGAAAGAGGTGAAGCGCTTCATAAAAGTATCTTACTATTCTGAGGCCTGAAAGATTCCCTCATTTCGATCGAAATGATGGCGCACCGACCAATTCAGTTCATGGCTTCGAAAATTGAATTGAAAGCATGTTGCCAATCGATCCAGTTTTTTCGCTTTCCTTATCCATCTTGAGCTTGAGGACATGTGCTCCGGCGGAAAGTGTTGCAGTACCGATATCAATCCTCCGCCAGTTCGTCCAGCCTCCCGTATCGGGAACGGTCGATTCGTTACCAATTCGTTTGCCGTCAACTTCTAGATGGAAAACTCCACCCGGACCCTCGCTCGCTACTCTTGCTTGAAGTTTGAAAGTTCCAGTTGCAGGAACGTTAATGTCATACGTCAGCCATTCGCCTGCCTTTGTCCATCCTACCGAGAATCGGGCGCCTGGAGCGCCAGATGCCCCCACGTCAACCCCTTCTTTCGCGCGAAACTGTCCGCCATTGTTCTGCTGGTCCGAGTCATGGTAAGCAACTTCGGCGCCACCTTTGTTGTAATCGGCGAGATTAACCGTGCCGGGAATCTGGAACGGTCCTGGCCAATTGTAAGTCGGGCCATTTAACTTGCGCAAGGCTGTGCGTTGCCGGATGCCCTCGTGATCAATCCTGAGATTCTCGTCCTTGTAAGCCCGAACATAGTCAACTACTAGCTGCTGAGGAAAAGTCGTTTTGTCATCCGGATTTCCTGGCCAGTTTCCACCAACCGCAAGGTTGAGAATGATGAAGAATGGCTTGTTGAAAACCCAATCATTGGTGCCAATGTCGTTTGGTGTAGCGGTGTGATAGACCTTATCATCCAGATACCAGCGAATCTGTTCGGGTTCCCATTCAACTGCATAGACGTGAAAGCCATCAGATAGGGGCTTATCGGACACAAATGCGGCAGAAACCGGAGAACCACCGGAATAGCCAGGGCCATGAATCGTGCCATGAACCGTGTCCATTTCGTGGCCGAGAAACTCCATGATGTCGATCTCACCGCATTTGGGCCAGTTGACCTCACCAATATCGGCTCCTAACATCCAAAAGGCTGGCCAAATGCCTTTGCCTTTTGGCATCTTCATCTTGGCTTCAATTCGTCCGTAAGTTTGGGTAAAAGTCGCACTCGTCTTTAGCCGGGCAGAACTATAGTCGCGAGTAATGTTGTCATCGCCCGTGGTCTTTTCCTTTCTCGCTTCAAGAACGAGGTTGCCCTTGCCGTCAAGAAATGAGTTTTTGTCTCCATCGGTGCAGCTTTGCAATTCGTTATTGCCGTAGCCACCGCCTCCAGTATCTCGCGACCATACTTTTCCATCCGGGGCCAGACCTGCCTTTCCGTCAAATTCTTGGGCAAAAGTAAGGACCCATTTCGGCTTGATGGTTTGGTGGTTTTGAGAAATCGCCATGGCAAGAAAAAGGGAAGTCAACATTGATTCACGGGTAGCTTTTGAAAGGATTTAGCGGACCTTTTAAAGCATATCTCATTCGATGTTTGAACTTGCGAAACGTTTCGCAAATAGTCAATTTTGCCAAAAAATTACATTCCCCATTTGCGATGTGGCGGCTCCAGTGTTGAACTGGAAAAAACATCAACTGGACTTTGTTTTGTCGGATATTTGACGATCACCCGTTGCCGACCCACCATCTGCGAAACATAGTCTTCGACCGAGGTTTCCTCAAGTGCCGCCTGTTCTGTGATGAAGTCAAAATCGTCTTGGCTCAATTCGATGGATGGCATGGTGTAATTGTAACGCGAAACACGCACGAGTTGCAGACATCATCTCGTTCCCGAAGCCCCGTTGCCATCGCCATCCGTCGGCCATATCCATGAGTCCTGTATATTGATGCCCAGTCTGCGTAATGAGAAACTTGGTTACCACCAAATCTATCCGAGCCCTGAGCCCCGAGCCCCGAGCCCTGAGCCTTGAGCCTTGAGCCTTGAGCCTTGAGCCTTGAGCCTTGAGCCTTGAGCCTTGAGCCCTGAACCCTATAGCGTTCCCCTCAGCCCGAGGGCGTCCACTCGCTCGCGCATGAACGCGATCACG
>JAYVHY010000075.1:0-2294 GCA_043770615.1 Armatimonadota bacterium
GGTTTGGTCGGGAAGGTGATTCCCGCCATTGCGTTGTTCATACCACCCATCATTTGTTGCATACCAGCAGAAGTATTTGCAGCCATCTTAGGCTTAAAATGCTTATCCATGTAAACAATCGTTGGCTTTGACATCGCTTTTTTGACTTCGTCGTTCTTGCCCATTCCGCCAGTCATCGTGATATTTGAAGGGGTACTTTCAAGTTTAAAGAACCCATTTTCAAACGCAAGCACTTTTGTTGTGGTGACCATCGACGTCGTCGAATTGCCCATTTGGCTTGTTTGAGCAATGCTTGTCGATTGCTTATAGGACGAGCCAACTTTCGGTTGAAAAGTTAGAGTGACAACAGATTGGGTTGCAAGCATGCTTGCGAGAGCGATAACTGACATGATTCAATTATGTAATACGATCTAAATCCTCAGTTCGGTTCACTGTCTTAAAGAATCAGTTTTCCGGCTTTATAGATTCGGGTCTTTACGAAACCGTGCTTGCCGTAAAACTCCTCTAAAGTCGTCCAATCGATTAGGCACTGTTTGACTCCGCGAGATTTTAGTTCGAAAAGGCCCGCCGACAGCATTGCGCCACCCCAGCCGTGTCCTCGAACCTTTTGCGAGACTCCAATAGGACCTAGAGTTCCCCAGTTTTCACCAAGAGCATTTCTCCACACCGCGCCCGAAATCGGATACTTATTCGAGGAATCTTGAATTGAAGCAAAACCATGAATGGCGTCGTTGTGGAAGAGTCCAACAATCCCTCGATGAGATCCTTCATGTTCGATCTTGGCAAGCATGTCGTATCGCCATCGTCCGGGGAATTCTCGTTCGAAGAATTTGACGAGTAGTCCATGATCGTCCTCGGTCAAAACTCGAAATTCGACCCCATCGGTCGGTAGTTCTCGGGGAGGTGCATAGTCGGTTAAGTCCCTTTCTAAGTCAAAGTACTCGCCACCAAGCGTGAATCCTTCGATCATAAGGAAGTCGTTCAGTCGAGGTTTATCGACTGGAACGCCTGGCCAAAAATGACGAGAGTCCATTCCGAACAGAACGCACGAAGCCCCCCGTTCTCGCATGACTCGTTTTGAATCGCTAAATACATCCACCATGTGAAGGGGGTCGGTAAATGCCATTCCGCCCAGGTGCATTGCATCTGGATCAGCGACCTTGTAATGCTTGCTTGGCGCCCGTTTAATGATCACAAAAGCGCGGAGCATGTCTTCGAAATCGAGATCTAGCAGTGAAGCACCCCAATCGAATGTCGGGCTGTCAACCGTATTGATTCGAAGCACATCCATGTCGATGTGATACTTCGGTGGATAAAAAGTATTCCAAAGCTCAAGAACCTTGTTGAGGTCAGCGTCTCGCCAGTCAGTAATCATACTCGTGTCTCAAGTAAGCAATGCAGGTGTTCAGTATAGTCCTTGATAGCGTGATTTGCACGCCCGACTCTGTCTCGGAAAAATACATCTCGGGATTCGATAAATGCCGGCAAGCTCGGAGCAACCCAAATAGCTTCAAATGCATCGGTTCCAAAGCCAGTTGTTCGCATTCCAACGCGCTCGTCCTCGATGTCAAATCGTATATAGGCTAGGAGGAATGGCCTAAGGTCAAGATAGGCTTTTGCCAGCTGATGCTTGAGGGCAAGGTACTTCGACTGTCTACCACTTGTTAAGTTTTCTTCGGTTGTGGCGACAATCAACTCGACAAACTCCAAAAAATTGAGTTCAAACGTGACAAGTTTAAGGTGAGTTTCACGAACCTCATGAATTTCATCTACCTGTCGGTAGTTAGGGATGTTGAGCCCAATCCATTGGGTTAACTGGGTCCAAATACTTGTATCCGATCGAAAGAACAAGCCTAGCTGCTCCCTTGTTTCTGGACGTAATTTATTTTGAGGTCACGCACCAGCGATTGCAGATGCTTTTTGTCATCCTCGTCAAGTTGGGTTTCGAGTTGGGAAGCTAAGTAGCCAACTACATCTATAGCGACCCTCGCTTGAGCGAGATCGGGTTCGATTTTGCCGGTGACCATGTCGGGCTGGAGTCCTAGCTTTTGCCAGGCAACCCCACTAAGCTGATCCAAGAGGATAGCTAGATGGTCATAAATTGTTGGAGCGGATCTTTCTTGGATATCTTCGGACATCTTATGCATTTATAGACGTAGAAGGAATGTCGAATGAACCAAGATATTGGAGCTTCGAAGGTACCATCTGAGGCTATATGATTCAAGACGTTATCATCATCGGTTCCGGTCCGGCTGGATACACTGCGGCACTGTACGCTGCGCGGGCTGACTTAA
>JAYVHY010000076.1:0-11793 GCA_043770615.1 Armatimonadota bacterium
CTGCTGCCTCGGAGTACCACCCCTTAGCCTGCTCGATTACTTGTGCCTTTTCTGCTGTGGGCATAAATTACTTGCACCTAATCTCAGTCGGAACAAGAGATGGGAACGAGCAGAAGGTTGTGGCGATGCGCCACTGGCAAATTCCGGGATCCGGAATCGGCTTTCTACCCCTCGGCTGGCGTCTTGACTGGGTCAAGACATTATGTTTCCACCTGCTGTCTTCAGAGAACGAGAGTTATTGTACCACAGGATCAGATAGGGGAGAACGGAGAACGGAGATCGGAGTGCGGAGTGCGGAGTGCGGAGTGCGGAGTGCGGAGTGCGGAGTGCGGGAAGCGGGAAGCGGGAAGCGGGAAGCGGGAAGCGGGAAGCGGGAAGCGGGGAACAGTGATACAATGGCTTGTATGTTTCGCTTAGGGGTTTGGGTTGTTTTGCTTGGGGTTCTGACTTCGATGGGGCAAGCTCAATGGACACCTACAGTGTTAAACTCCCAAGGCTACTACTACGTCCATGGAAATGGAATATCCTCGTCCGGAGCGGTGGGTTACGGTATGGTCGATGATCAAACCGTGCATGCTCTCTACTGGTCTAGCGGCACTTCAAATTATGTTGATTTAAACCCGACTGGGAGCATCAGTTCAAATGCGTTAGCCAGTTTTGGGGGAAACCAGTACGGTCAAGCATTATTCAGGGTTGGAACCCAAGATCAAGGGCATGCGGTTATTTGGCATGGCTCGGCTGACAACTTTGATGATCTCCACCCTGGCGGAGTCTGGGCACACACTGACATTCGTGGCGCGTCCGCAAACTGTCAGATCGGAACAGGCTATGGTTTGGGACCAAGCGATGGTCAGGTTCTTCTGTGGCACGGTTCGGCTGCAAGCATGGTTGACTTAACGCCTGATGGTGCTGTTAGAGCGAGTGGTTGGGGGACAACAGATATTTCTCAGGTTGGAAGTGTCGACTTCGGAAATGGCCCACATGCTACGCTTTGGCACGGAACAAAGGAGAGCGCAGTTGATCTGAATCCGAGCTGGTGTGAGTTTTCAAATCCGACCGGAGTCTCTGGCGATCAACAGGTCGGTGTCATTAACTTTTTTGATCAAGATGAAAACTACTTCATTCATGCCGCCCTTTGGAGCGGAACAGCGGAAAGTATGATTGATTTGAATCCCAATGGCATCCAACAATCCGTTGCTCTGGGGATATCAGCAAACTTTCAAGTAGGATATGGCGACGGTCATGCCATGGTGTGGTTTGGTTCTGCAGAAAACTATTTTGACCTTCATTCGACTTTGGCGGGTCTGCCATCAACATTTGACTCCTCATTCGCCACAGGTGTGGATGAGAATGGAGACATTATTGGATACGGAACCGATGAGACCGGTTACCATGCTATTCGCTGGACTCACGTTGTCCCGGAACCCGGGACATGGATTGCGCTCGGAATAGGGCTAACTGCTTTTTGTCGTCGGAAGAAACTGTTCAGAAACTAGGCACCACCGTTTCGCCATTTCACAAACGAATCACCAATGCCACCGAAGTGCGCCCAAGGATCGGTGGCACTATCCTTTTCATCCGGTCGAAGGCCCCATGCGACCACATGACTAAACGAAGATGCCTTCAGTAACTCGAACGCAATTTCATGAAACGAATACATGTCAGTTCCGACGGGAACTCCGGCATCGCCCGGAGTAACATAGAATTCGGTCACAATAACCTTCTGATCAGTCGGCCATTTGAATTTACTATTCACCCAAGTCACCCAGTCTAAACTAGACTGAAAGCCAGCCCGAATCTTGCTTAGGTCGCCCTTAGCCCAACTGGCCGAAAGGCGAATGTGGCAAGCCCGATACCCACATTCCGATAGCCAATCGAATTCGTCGGGCGGCATCATGGACAAGAATTCGGCAGTCTCACTGCGTCGATTCTCGCCGAACGAAGAAACGGCTGGTCCAATGATTTGGGATTTGGAAATTCCTTTTGCCCGTAGATCTTTTACGAGGACATATAGTAACTCATGGAGTTCAGGCGCCCACTCGCCAAACTTGCTTCGGTTGGATCCGCCGGGTTTGCTACCCTCGGGCTCATTCCAGATTTGCAGAAGTGGTTCAACTGCTGAATACTTCTTCGTCTCAGCAAGGATGTGCTGGGCGATCTTGGTATTCATGGTTACTACCGCAGGCCAGATGTCTCGACGTGGCATGAACCAATCGTTCCATGGAGTTTTGTACCAAGGGCTTGTTGGATGGGGGGTTGGTTGTAGGAGCCAAAGCGGAGTTACTCCTTTTTCCGCCATCTTTTTGATTGCGACGTCTATTCCCTGATAGCTGTAGCTTCCTTTCGGATCCCAAAGGACTTCCCAAGCCAAGGTTTGAACCCGGGCAACATCGCCTACTTTTAGGTAGGAAAGAGCAAGGTCAAATTGAGGAGAATCTTCTGCCACATGGGCTGGACGAATCGCGGGCATGTTTCCGCCGAACGAAGGCTCACTCGCCAAACTGAGCAAAGGGAGAAGCAAAGTGATGAAGGAAAGCAACTTTTTCATTTAAAATCCATCGTACTTTGATTCTGACGTGCAATCTCGGTCGACAGCCATCAGAAATTGATGTCACAGAAATGGTAGAAAATGGTATAATTTATACCATGGGGCTAAACATCAAGAACACCGAGGTTGAACAGCTTGCAACTGAGGTTGCAAAATTGATGGGCACAACCAAAACCGAAGCCATTCGTCGAGCTCTTCACGAAAAATCCATTGAACTAGGTGCTCCCCAGAAGAAAACCGACCACTCGGCATTTCACGCCTTTTTGGAAGACCTCTGGCAAAAGTACCCATCCATTAAAGGGAAGAAATTTACAAAGGCAGACTACGACGCCATATACGAATGAAGGTTGTTTCAGTTGACACGTCTATTCTCGTTGCCATACTGAGTAACGAAGAGCATTCAAAGACATTCGAAGACATACTTTCGAAGACAAAGCCGATCATTTCTGCGGTGTCTGTCCTTGAGGCATTCCTCGTGGTAAGGTCGGACTTAGGTGATCGAACATCCTTTGCAATTGAGCAGCTTTTGACCGAATACGGAATAGTCCAGGTCGAGTTTGGTCCAAGCCATTTAGTGCATGCGCGAGCCGCTTTCGAGAGGTTTGGTAAAGGAAACCACCCGGCTAAGCTCAATTTTGGTGATTGCATTGTGTACGCTACGGCAAAGTTCACTTCAACGCCCCTACTTTTCCTTGGCGATGACTTTTCTCAGACTGACATCGAAATTGTCAAATGGTCCTAGGCTAGTCTGGGCAGTCCCAGTAATATTGCTGGCAATGCGGGACTTAATCCTTATTAGCTAAACCAAGACTCTGTTTCACCCAAAGACCCGCGTTACAATGTTGGTTGTTCTCGGTCGCCAATGAGCTTCCAAGATCACTTTCTTTGTTTTGGGGTTTATCCTTAATGAAAATTAAATTAAATGGAATCACGCGCATTCTTGCGCTCGCTTCGTCATACACGGTGATTGTTTCGGTCGCCAATGCACAATACGTGGGTTCTGTTCTTGCGCCTGCTGGATACGGAAATACGTTCGGATACGGTCCGTCTGGTTCAAGTCAAGTCGGCTACGGCGCCCATACCGGCTCAGGTGGTGATGACCACGCCATCCTATGGAATAGTTCATCAACCAATTTTGTCGATCTCAATCCAACCGGGTTTACTCACACGTTTGCCTATGGCGGTACCAATGGAGTTCAGGTTGGTTCTGGAACTGGAACTGCAACCGGAAGTAACACCCATGCCCTTAAATGGACTGGAACGGCCGCTAGTTACGTTGATCTCAATCCCGCCGGTTTTAACTTTTCGGTTGCGGTTGCGGCATCGACTAATTCGCAAGTCGGATATGGCGACAACGGAGACGACGGGCTTCATGCCCTCCTGTGGTCAGGAACCGCCGGAAGTGCGGTTGACCTTTGGTCCAATACCTTCTTAAGCACATTGGCAACTGCCGTAACAAATACAAACCAGTATGGCTACGGAGGAGTTTCCGGCGGAAACTTTGATCATGCATTGATGTGGTCGGGAACGGCAGCCAGCGTGGTTGATCTCAACCCAGCAGGTTTTGACCATAGTTACATAAACGGTGCTTCCGGTTCAAACCAAATGGGATTTGCCGTAATGTCCAACGGTGAAACTCACGCTGGAATGTGGAGTAACTCGGCATCCAGTTTTGTCGATCTCAATCCATCTGGATTTCTTTATTCGTTTGGTAACGGAGTTTCCGGAGCTGGGCAGGTTGGTTATGGAGCCGGATCGGCAACGAATATGGACGATCATGCCTTGTATTGGAATGGAACTTCGGGAAGCGCAATTGACCTTCATGGTGCATTGTCGGGTCTCTCCCAGAACTTCCAATCCTCGTATGCAACCGGTATTGACGACAATGGTGATATCGTTGGATACGGGTACGGATCAAATGGACGGGGCTATGCTTTAAGGTGGTCTCAGCCAGTGCCAGAACCTGCCTCATTGGCAATCCTAGGCTTGGGAATTGTTGGCATGATTCGACGAAAGAATAAGCGTTCGTAACTAGTCAAAATGTCCGTTTTCTGACTCAGTCAGGAAGCGGACATTATGCATCGTGATAGATCTCGGCGCCAACTTCTGCATGATGTCCATCAGTGTGCGAAACCAGAATCTTTGGAAGGAACGGAATCGCAAGCAATACCAGTGCCGATGTTCCCGAGTTGATCCAAACCATTGGGGTGAAACTATTCCCAAATTTTTCAAACCAAGTCGAGCCCCAAACGTCGGACATCTGCAAAGATATATTTCCAAAGCTGAAAATTAGCGCATATCCAAGCGCTTCGCATCCCTTTGGTGTCGAGCGAGCGAGCAAGTCGAGGATCGCCAAGAAAGCCATTCCCGTACCCAGACCAGCGGCCGATTCGACAAGGATTGCTCCAGTTTGAGAGTTGTAACCTAGGTAGCAAAAAGCCGAGAGGACACTGAGTGTAACCCCAAAATACAAAAGGGACCTAAGGGGATACTTTCGGCAAAGATAGATATAGGCCAAGCTCCCGATCAGCGCAGTTCCCGCATTGATGAAGCTGAGAAATCCAATGAATTCTGGCGAAAGCTTCAAATGATTGGATTGGTGAAAGAATAAGGGAGTTTGAAACCCTGGGGTGAAGCGAACAAGCATCCAAAAGACCGTGGCGATCCACATCGTCCTGGAAGTGAAGAGCTTTTTGAATTGAAGCAGGGTTCCTTTGACTGCTTCAGTATTTCGAATGGTTACCTTTGGCTCCCGGTGATATTTGGCAAAAAATAGTGCAAGAACAAACATGAGCACCCCTGCCATAGCAATGCCGGGACCGATGAAATGTAACGCAATCCAGCCGCTGATGAGCGCAGATAAGAGCACTCCTAAGTTTTCGGCTATGTTCCGAATCGAGCTCATCTGCCCGGTTGCCTTGTATTCTTGGCCATATTGTACGAGCATCCCACCCAGGGTGGTTTGACCTATTACGAGCCCAATGTTAACGATTACGAGTAACGTGAGCATCGACCCATACTCTTTTGGAATCATCGCCAATGCAATCCAAAAGATGCCCGCCATGAGGGCGGAAGCGACTAGGTAACCCTTTCGCCGAGTTCCCAGAAATGGGAAGTTATCGGTCAACAGTCCGGCTAGAGGTTTGAAGTACCAAGCCACTGAGGCAATTGCAAAAAAAGATGCAATTTTCGTCGGGTCAAGGTGAAGCTGATCCTTAAGAATGAACTTCATTGCGAGCTTTACAATGCCATCTCGGTGGTCACTAAAAATGAAGAAAAGGTAGCCAATGCCCACGACTGACATGACGCGTCTCATTTGACTTTGATTTCCTTGATTATCAGGTTGAATGGCATCAGACATTTAACCCTCCGGAAAATCGAAGGTTTGCGATGGCAACCATGTCCCCAATTCTACTGCTTCACTCGATCATAAGCGACGAAAAATTTAGTTTTTGAATAATGGTCGAGCTCATCCCCGCCACCGAACTAACGAAGGACCGAGCCCACCATATTGGGCAAATGGGTCGGTAGGATGCCCTGCTTCTCCGGGCCTTAAACCCCATGCGACAACATGGCTAAATTGCGAATTCTTCAGCAGGTCGAAAGCTGCTGCATGATATGGATACATGTCAGAACCGATCGGAACTCCGCAGTCACCGGGAGTTACATAAAATTCCGTGATGATAACTTTTTGATCAAATGGAAAGGCGTACTTGGTGTTGATCCAGTTCACCCAATCGAGGTTTCCTTGGAATCCTCTTCGGATTTGGCTCAATTCGCCGTTTGCCCAAGTTGCCGAGAATCTAATATGGCAAGCTCGGTAGCCACATTGGGAAAGCCAGTCGTATTCAGGCGGTGGCATCATCGAAGCAAATTCGGCAGATTCACTTTGGCGATTCTCTCCGAAACTAGAAATCGCGGGTCCGACAATCTGAGATCTGGGAATGTTATTCACCCGAAGGTCGGTCACCAATAGGTAGAGCAATTCATGAATATCCGAAACCCACTCGCCATATTTGCTTAAGATAGAACCTCCCGGCTTTCCTCCTTGCGGTTCATTCCAGATTTGGAAGAGAGGTTGGCTCGACCGATACTTGGCCGTTTCTGACCTGATATGCTTTACGATTTTTGTGTTCATCGTCACGATTGCTGGCCAGAGTTCTCGCTTCGGCAGCCACCAGTCTGGCCAAGGCGTTGCATACCACGGGCTAGTCGGGAATGGACAGGGTTGAAGTAACCAAAGGGGAACAATTCCCTTCTTCGCCATTTTGTTGATTGCGAGATCTATTCCTCGATAGTCGTATGCGCCGTTTGGATCCCATAAGACTTCCCATTCAAGAGCGGGAATCCGAGCGATATCACCGGCTCTGAGATAAGACAGGGCTAGTTCAAATTTTGGCAAATCCTCCTGTATGTGTGCTCCACGCAGAGCGGGCACGTTTCCACCAAAAATCGGACCGGCTGCGCTTACCGATATCGCAAAAAATATTGGAAGCACGAACAATACTCGCTTAAAAAAGTTGGTCACTATGGTTAAGAGGCGAATCTTAGAGCGAAAAGTACGTTTCTAGATCACCTAGTAAATTTACTAGGTATTTATCCCCATCTTGGTGGTGAAAAGGATTAGCCTATTCAGCGATCGGCACACCAATGGGAGCCCATTCACCCGTTTGGTTCGAGTAAGTAGTTTCACCCAAAATCGTTCCGATTGGATAGCGAGCCTCGTCAAGGTGGGCGGCCGGATAGTAGGTTTCAAAGGCTGAATCAAGGAAAATAGCTTGTTGCAAGATGACGATTTCATCAGCCCCATAGATTGGAGATTCGATAGTTTGCGGGTCGATGAAGTAAACGTATTTAGTCCCTTCCCAGCCTTCGTTTGTATAGAGCTCGAGCCACGTTGCGATATCGCTCCCCTTCTGCGATGACCTGACAATTCGATAATAAGGAGTTAAGAGCCAACAAGTCGCCGCACTCGCCTGATCTAGTTGATCAAACTCACCTCGCCATTTAGCTGCGGAGACTTCAAAAATTCCTTCTTCATATGACACAAAAATTGGAAAAGTATCGGGTCCCGCAGGAACCACCGTTAAAGTTATTTCGGAAGAAAATTCTAGCGAAATTCTCTTTGTTTCAGCCCGAGATTTTAGCTTTTCGGCTAAGAGCTCAATTTCAGGAATCATTACCCAACATTAAACCCCGTCGCCCATCTCGACGAGCTTGATAACCTTCGTTCCTCGAAATCGGAACAAGGTCGCGGATTCTCCTTCGTAATAAGAACTGCTAACCACCATCTCCATCGTGCCGTCGCCATCGAAGTCCGCAATCGCCTCAATCTTGTTCATGTAATTAAGGCTTTCAGCCGAAGGATGGTCAAACATCAAGGGAATTTCCCCCGCCTTGCCCTTGTTTTCATACCGAAGCAGAACCAAGGAGTAGTCGTTCGGCTTCATTCCACTCATGCCACCGTCGGTAACATTGTCCCGGCTCGAAGCCTGAATAATGACTTCCTTCATGCCATCGCCGTCGAGATCAACTCGGACAATTCGGGTGATCCGACCCGGAACCATGATTCCGTTCTTCTCGAGGAATCCGTTAACCACCGCCTGGTAGAGCCTATTCTTGTTCGATAAGGTTTGCACGCGCCGAGGAATCGATACTCGACCCGAAAACAGCACGCCGTTCGCCTTTTCATAGTCCTCGCCGATGTCGATGTAACCAGCCATATTAGGCTCTCCTTTCATCAAGCCCTTTGCCGTCATGGAGTCAAGAATCTGCCCGATTCCGACCCGGGTAAACCGAATCCGTTTGGTGCTCGGCTCTATCGTGTCATGGCGTCGCCAGTAGTGATTACTCAGACTGCCGAGTATGAGGCGATTGAAAACTAAATAGGCTGGCTGCTTGGCATACATCGCAACGAAAGCAACGAGAGGAAACATAGGGGAAAGTTACCTCGTTTTGTGCAGCTCGGAAGCAAGAACAAGCGCTACGGCAAACTATGCGAGGGTAGTCAGGGAATTTTGCTCGGCAGATATGCAATCGTAGAAAGACAGTGAATTCTCGTCTGCTTGCGTTCAGAACCGCTCTTTTGGTTGCCCTTTGCAATGCTGCTATCCCATCCTATTCGCTAGACATCCAAGACCCAGCCGGCCAACTGCTTCAAGCTAGAAAAGCGTCCGACGAGAAGCAGTTCCAAGCTTCGATTGGACACTACGAAAAAGCAATTGCAATCAATGCAACTCAGTCAGGAGTTTGGGACGAATATGCCCAAGCTTGTTACAACGCAAAGGAGTACACCAAGGCAATCGTAGCCTTCAAAAAAGCCTACGAACTCGGGTCTGGCTTTCTTGGTTCTAATGAATACCAAATTGGCGCGTGCTACTGTCTCATGGGTCAAAAGGAGCTCGGAATGGCGTGGGTCAAGAAGAGTTTTGATGCTGGATTTCGGAGCCTGGGATCGTTTGTAAGAGATCCAGATTTCAACTCCCTCCACAACCTTCCTCAGTTCAAAAAATTGATGGGAACAGTTGAAGGAAAGCTATCCCGCGTGGAAGGCTGGCGGCACGACTTACGCTTCCTTACCCGTGAACTGACTCGAATCCACTACTCGCCCTACTCAAGGGTGTCCAAGACTGAGTTTTGGCGTCGGGTAGAGCAATGCAGTAAGGACATCCCTCGCTTGAACGATGACCAAATCAAGGTTAGATTAATGCAATTTGCGCAACTCATGGGTGATGGGCACACCGAACTTTGGAGTCCGTACGCCGGAGTAGGGTTTGCCGCACTTCCCGTCCGCTTCTATGACTTTGACGACGGTACATTCATCACTGAGGCAGAACCAGCATACGAGTCCCTGCTTGGATCACGGATCGTGTCAATTGACGGTAAGCCACTTGCCGAGGTTAACAAGGCACTTGATTCGGTCATTAGCCGTGACAACACGAGCTGGACCAGGTTTATTGCTCCAAGGATGTTGCGTTGCACAAACCTGCTGTTTGGGCTCGGAGTCACCGCTAAACGGGACTCTCTTCGCTTAAAAATCAATACCGCCAGTGGCGAGGAAAAGACGGTGGTCATGGCGAGTCGCCCCGAGCCTGAGAATCCCAAATTGTCGCGCATTCAATCCCCATTCGAGAACGATGGCCCCTTGTCGTTTCGACGTCAAGGCGAGCCTTATTGGTTCGACCATGTGCCGGACCGTAACGCTGTCTATTTTGCATTTAACGGGGTAAGAAATGCCGAAAAGGAGAGCCTCTTGGCGTTTTGTGATCGACTCTTTGCTGATCTGAAAGCCCAACCGGTCCAGCGACTGGTGATCGACATGCGAAGAAATGGCGGCGGAAGCAATCGAATCTTAAAACCACTTCTAAACGGATTAGTCGAAGCCGAACGCCAGGGGAGTTTTAAAACCTTGGTGATTCTTATTGGGCGCAATACGTTCTCCGCCGCTATGAATGCCGCTGCGCAAATCGAACGGTCATGCTCACCAATATTTATAGGGGAGCCTACGGGTACTCGCCCTAATTTTGTTGGCGAATCGGCATCGATTAAGCTTCCATGGAGCGGTTTACAAGCCAGTGTTTCAGACCTTTTCTGGCAAAACGCAAGTTCCGACGACTATAGGCAGTGGATTGCTCCTACAGTTCTAAGCGGCCCCAAATTCTCCGAGTTTTCCAAGGGCAGAGATCATGCACTGGAATTAGCCTTTGACAAGTAGCCTACTTGTCCCCCGCAAAGTTAGTAACAGGATCAGGACGAAATTTCACGAGAACCGAAATCATCAATTGATCAAGAAAAACGGCGTCAAGGAATTGGATCGTAGGTTAACCTAGCCGATAGCCAAAAACCACTTTCAGAACGGCACGTCTGATGGCTAAGGGGAAAACACATGACTTCACTTCTTGTCGTCGCATTGTTTGGGCAAAGCGCCGACCAAATCACGATCCACTTTGCTCGGACCTCAGCCAAGGCACCGCCGCTACCAATTACCGGAAGGTCCAAATTTACTATCACCATTTTTAACGGAACCAAAAAGTCAGTTTCGCTTCTCAACGAGAATAACAGTTGGGGCTACGAAATGGTGAGCTTTGAAGTGAAAAACCCTGCCGGAGCAGTTACTGTGATCACCCGCAAGCAACGTGGATGGGATAAGAACGACCCAACCCCTCTTATTATTCCATCGGTAGGCATGATTCATCGCAAGATCTCTTTTGGCGATGGCACCTGGCAAGGGCTTCCTGCCGGAATTGCAGGGCAAAAGGAAGGATGGCAAGTGCGAATGAAACTGACCCTAAAACCCGAAGGAATCTTAGCCGAACACGGCATCTGGTCCGGCAACATTGCTTCCAAATGGACCGCAGCAACTCTCGAATAGGTTCAAAACACTTTCTCCACTGGGTCTAACTGGGACCCCATCTGAACCATTCGCTTGCTTCTTCGGTCACTAAAGACTAGTATGGGAGCAGGACAGAAAAATGGTTAGCTTATTGGCGACACTTGCATGTGGGGCATTTCTCCTTCAAGGAGAAACTTCAGTTCAGAACGACCTAGTCGTAACAACCTTTAAACTTCCGGAGGGCACAATTACTATGTACCTTCCCAATGACCTGAGGCACGGCGACATGATTACCGGCACCGTGATTGATTTGCCAGCGGGCTCCGGAAGCCTGCTTAAGTCAAACACTGCTTCACTCGAAGGCGTGGTAATCGAAATCGATGGCAAGCCGTCGAATTCAAAAGGAAGAATGAATTCTTGGGCAATTCCTGCTGGTGTTGGCGCAATAGGGATCAGAATTCTAACCGCAGACGGGAAGCCACTCGGAGCCACAACAATTCAAACCATTCCACCTAATGTAGGTCTATCCTCGCCAACTTTTAATTGCGATCCAGTCCAAAATGCCGCTGGACCAATAACGGTCCGAGGTCAATTCGATGGCAATGCATCAAACACAAATGTTCAGTGCGGTGGAAAACCCATGGATGTTATTGCCGAATCACCGAGATCCTGCGTCATGGCTGGACCACCCAATGATACTGGCAAAACAGACATTGCCGTCGATGAAGCTGGCAATAAAGCGACCATGCCGTGTAACTTGGTCAAATTAACGATGACTGCGTCAAAAACTACCCTGCTTAGGGGTGAGAAAACCACGGTCACCGTCAAAGTGAGCGGGCTAGAAGGGCTGCCAAAAACGTGCTACCCAATCCCTCTCGAATTCGTCAATGAAACTCCAGCCATTATTCGATTT
>JAYVHY010000077.1:0-5024 GCA_043770615.1 Armatimonadota bacterium
GTGGGAGATATTTGGCTATTACGTCGCACAAAGGCGGGATTTCGGAGAGGTTTTGGGGCGATTTTGGGAGACTCATGATAATTTGACCACTAGCTAAAGGCCTCGATTCGGTTGGCGATCCGATTAAGCTTGGACTCATCAACAAAGCCCTCCAGCTCATCGTTAAGGATCGAGGTAAGGCGAAGGAGGAACATCTGAACTTCATGCACTGGCACCATGAGGTTCTGATCCCTGAGATTGCGGCCAAAGGCGATCGAGAGCTTGGCCCTCAGCTCAACGAGAGCGTTGGCCTCAGCCCAGTCGGCGGTCGTTGACTTCTGGCCCCGGAGGAGCTGGCCCAACTCAGACAGAGCCTTGACCCCGTTCTGATCGGCGGCGTTTGCCATCGCTACCTCATAAAGCTCTTTAGCCCTCTGCCAATTGGCCTCCATGTTGACGGCTCCATCTCGGATGTCCTCGATCTTGGCCTCAAGCTGGGCTCTAACGAGAGCGTTCTCGAAGGTGAGATCCATGAGGTTCTCATCCATGATAAGCCGCTCCATCTTCTCTTGGATCCTCGGCGGAGCCATGTTCGAGGAAAGGCCATGCTTGGCAGAGGCAAGAGGGTCGATGTTCCCGCCATGCCGCCGACATCGCCCGGATCCAAGATGGTTTGTTCCCCACCCAGCCTCGCTACTGCAAGGGATACCGATCTCCTCAGGCTTGGACTTGCTTCTCTTGCGTCCGCCAAAATCTCCGCACGTTGCGGCCTTGCTTGATGGCTTTTTTTGATTGGGATGCTTTCGGGAGGGTCTCATGGATGATAGGGGCCTCGCCATCTTAAGCTAGCTTAGCGTCCTCGGATCTAAAGGATACAGTAATATTAACGCAAATGTCCAAGGGTAAATCCGCATCGAACCTTACTTCCTTCCTCAATCAGAGCTATGAGATCGCAGACCTCTCCACGATTAAAGCTCATCCTAAGAACGTTAACCTTGGAGCCTCTGAGACTATCTCCGAGAGCATTGATGAGAATGGCTTTTACGGTGCCATCATCGTCCAGAGATCGACGGGCTTAATCTTGGTCGGCAACCATCGCCACGCTGAGCTTATCAAGAAGGGAGCCACCTCTGGCCCGGTCATCTTCGTTGACTGCGACGATCAGACTGCCGACAAGATCCTCCTCGTTGATAATCAGTCCAATCGCAAAGGCTCTTACGATGAGACGAAGCTTTACACGCTCCTCCGGGATCTTAAGGCCGCCGATCAGCTTAAGGGCACTGGCTTTGGAGATCTCGACGTTGCTCGGCTCCTCCAGGCGACCAATCGGACTCAGGGTGCCACCCAAAAGCTCTCCGATCAATTTATAGCTCCTCCCTTCTCCGTCCTCGATGCTAAACAGGCTTATTGGCAAGAGCGGAAGGCGGCTTGGCTCGGGATCGGCATTAAGAGCGAGATCGGCAGAGAGGCGACCAGCTCCACGATTGCCGCACACCTCTCCCCGATTAAGGCCGGGGCCTTTACCAATAGCAAAGTCATGATCCACGGCTCCTCAACGATCCAGGATACGAGCATCTTTGACCCCGTTCTTACCGAGCTTATGTACCGTTGGTTCTCTCCTCCAGAGGCTAAGATCCTGGATCCATTTGCCGGTGGATCCGTCCGGGGCATCGTTGCCGCTCATACTGGCCGGGATTACTTTGGCATCGATCTTAGAGCCGATCAGATCACGGCCAACGAGGAGCAACTTGCCGAGATTGGCCCAGGATCCAAGGAAGGGGCTTGCCGCTGGATCGAGGGCGACTCAAGGGACATCGATACGCTAGTTGCGGGAGAGACGTTCGATTTTATTTTCTCTTGCCCTCCTTATGCGGATCTGGAGGTCTACTCGGATGATCCGAGAGATCTCTCCACACTCGAATATCGAGAGTTCATCGATGCTTACGTTGGCATCATCAAGGCGGCGGCGGCAAAGCTTAAAGACGATCGGTTCGCTTGCTTTGTCGTCGGGGAGGTTAGGGGCAAGGATGGCAACTTCTACGGCTTTGTGCCTGATACGATCATGGCCTTTGAGGCGGCTGGGCTCCATTTCTACAACGACATGATCCTCCTGACTCCGATCGGATCCTTACCGATGAGATCCGGCAAATACTTCCGGGGCTCTCGCAAAGTTGGCAAGGCTCATCAGAACGTCCTCGTCTTCCTCAAGGGCGACATTAAGAAAGCGCTCAAGGCTCTCGGGGACTTTGAGCTGGGCTCCATGGAGGATTAACCTCGATGGAGCTTAACGAGGGCTCTAAGGTCGGCGACGATCGGAGATTCCATATCAAGCTCCTCGTGATTGTAGAACCCTAACCGCTCGGCGATCCTGATCATCTGATTTTGAGGGGCCACTCCCATTTTCTCCATCATGATCAGGGCTCCCGCGCAATGCTGGCTGTCGAGGGTCGTCGTCATGTCCGTTTCGCTGTTCTCGTTATCGATCGGAACCGTGGTCTTATGGCAAGCAAACGTCTTGCCGCCATGGACAAGGGCCTCTCCGATCTCTTTGGCCCGAGATTTGGAGAGGTACCCGCCGCAATCAGTCCGAAAAGGACATTCCTTGCATGGCCGCTTAAGGTTGTATCTCACGAATCTTTGCCGGGGCCGGGGCCAGTTCGCTCGATGGCATATTTACGAGCTTTCCGCCGAGCAATCTCTGAGTGAGTTGCTACAAAGACATGGTGCATGGAGTCCATCCTTAAAACCGGATCCTCTGCAAATCTCTCAAGCTCCTCGATCGATGAAAATGCTCTAAATGGGTTCAGCGCGTCATCGCTTAAATCCAGTTTGATCAGAGGGATGATCCCAAACATCTCCAGATCAGGCCATGAAATCCTCGTCTCTTGGCCGATTTTGATTGTGATGGCATCATCTTCCTTAACCGCCTCGGAGTCGTAAATCATGTTATTGATCAGGAAGTATTCGGCCTGTTCGAAAGATCTGGCCTTTGCATATCCATCCGGGATGTTTTGGCGACTCATCAGCAACCCAGTCAGCTCCTCGATCTTGAGAGCGTATAGCTGGATGACCTCAGCGGCCTTGTCCATCAGGTCGTTAGATTTTGATCTCGGAATGGATCTATTGGATCTGACTTGCAGTTCTCCGACAAGCCCTAGTGCGTCTTTTGTGTTCATGGTTTCCTCTTGCCGACGGTTGGCCGCCGGTATTAAGACGATATCTCATTTACATCTCATTTGCAAGTTTTTTTTGATTATTTCCGCGCTTTTTTCTCGACAAGCTTGCACTTGCCCAAAAGTCATGATATGATTCATTTACGGGATCGCCAACGATCTCAGAGGAAAAATGAGAAGTCAAACTCCAATAGCCATCGGCACTAAAGTTAAAACGACCAAAGTATTTGTAACCTACCAAGGAATCCGCCTCCAAAAAGGCTTTGAATGCAAAGTCAGCCACTACGACGAATACGATGCCCTTTATCGATTATCAAGCGAAACTCAAGTTGACATCTTTGCTCAAGAGTGGGAATTCGAGGTAATGAATGGAGGAGCTTAAGGCTCAATTTCTCCTGGAGGCCAAATGCCTCCAGGATCTCCGCCGAGATTGGTACAACGACAGAGCCACCAAAGAGGCGATGGAGGCCCAGGCCAAAAAGACGGCCGATATTTACAACCAATTCGCCTATGCCCTCGCCAAGGATCGAGGGATGAGGGTTCCCGCCCGGATCAATTGGAGCGTCCTCATGAGATCGATCGATCGATTTAGATCCACCATCGACAGGCTCCAGCCATGAGGGGCGACGAAAAGCTCATCGAGACTTACGGCCTCTCTTGGGAGCGGGATATCCAGAACGGCGTCCGGTATTGGATGCCTCAGCTCAATATCAAGATCGACATCTTTACCACCGAGTCGTGGGGCATCGTTGGCCGGAGCAAATTCGGCAAGGGAGTCATCGAGCTGATCCATTGGATCCAGGAGGAGAGTAAGAATCAGGCCTCTCCCGCCACTGAAAGCTCTCTCCGCCCTCGATCTATCGCCCGCCTCAAATATATCGGACTGGCCACGAAAGCCAGCGGAGCGGGCTTTACATCGGAAGTGCTGATGATTGGAGACTTTGGCCCGGACGTCAATATGGAGATGCGAGTAAAGGCCGAGCGGCTGGAGTGGGCAAAGAAGGGAGTTTGGGTCTCCGTCTCTTGCATCTCGATTTGACGGGTTTGCCAGCGACCCCTTTTTAATCTTCCGGCTTCCCGTCGTAAGGGATGCTACCCTCATCGATGAGATCTTCGCCCTTCTTGTTGAGCTGATCGAGTTGGTTCTTAACGATCCTGATCGCCCAGGCGGGGAGCGGGACTCCCATGGCGACCAGATGCTCCAAGATCGAGACCGTCTCCCGGAGGAGGAGGACGTTGGCGAGGACAGTCGTTACAATGCGGGCAAAATCAGCCGAGCCCGTAACTTGATCGAGAGCCGTATAGACGCAGTAAACCGCGATCGAGTAGCCAAGCACCTTAAGGGCGACATCGGGGACTCTCTTGCTCTTGAAGCGCTCTCCTCTGATGGCGGCTATGATGCCGATCAAGAAGTCAATGAGGCAAAATCCGAGAGCGGCTCCGAGGCTGATCCTTACCGACTCGGCTGGATAAATGACGGCGGCGGCGGAGAGGAAGATGGAAACTGTCCAAGCCCACCCATTCTCTACGGCTTTGATTAGCTGAGAAAACGTAAGCTCTAAAATTCCCATATCGGGATCATTTTGCTTCAAATTTCGGATACTTGTCACTACCATTTGCATCATCTGGCTCCCGAAAGGATCTCGGGAGCCTAATTGGTTTACCTTAGGATGCCGTTGACTTCCGTTGCGGTGGCCAAGATGTACTTAAAAGTGTCACCAAAGCCGGACGGGTGAGCCATGACTTGGGCGGGCGTGATCTTGAGGAGCCGATACATGACGTCCCGGAACCCATCCTCCGCCTTGGTCGCCCAGTTCTTGGGCTCAAACGTTTGGCATCCGGCGGAGCTGGTCGTCCCATTGAGGGCATCGT
>JAYVHY010000078.1:0-11792 GCA_043770615.1 Armatimonadota bacterium
GAACCTCGCTCAACAGAAGTATTAACAGAGTTACCGCTAAAATACCGAGAAATGCCGGTTCTGAAATGACTCGAAACCTCATTAACCCATAGGAACTGCACATTGCCAAAATTCCGCAAGCTGTTAGAAGCAGCCTTAAAAGGGATTTTTTGCCTTCAGGAGGAAGAATCATTCGATTCCAGTACTCTCAGAATGTACTTTCTTCGGTTCATTTTGCCACCGCTTATGTTTTTGCCAATGTCTCCACATCTCAATCGAAAACGAAAAAGCGATTGTCAAACCTGAAATAGTGAGCGCGAGCTCAAAGTTGAGAATTTTTATGCCAAAAAGTACTCCAGTCAAAAGAAGCAAGTCAGCCGCAACTACGGTTACGTAAATTGCAAAAACGTTGGCTTCAGGGCGAATTTGGGATCTCCACCATTTGATCACTTCATTTGCTCCTTTATCGCATCTTCACGACCTGCTTTGCCCAACGTCCACCAAAACCAACAAGTGAAAGGAAATGATAAAGCCGTGAATCCGAAATATCCAACATCACCATCAGCAAGGACTCCAGCCTTGTTGAGCCCGCCCATAAGTAGAAAGAAGATAGCGGCGACAATAAAAGAAGCAATCCAAGGAAACTTGGCTCCTGGCTCAAACTTTGAGCGAATCCAACTTTTCATTTTAGTTCTCCGTCAGCTTTCTGCTCGCTTCTATTCTTGACCAGCATCACCATCATCCCACTGAAGACAATGATCCACATCATAAATCCCAACGCCACGAAGGTTGATTTCGAAATCAAATGTCCTTCATCCAACCAGAACCTACCCATGTCCATTATCATGCCAACCAATTGGTAAGCCCAACCAATAGGGCCAATTCTTCAAAAGCCGTTGCTTGGGGGTCACTGCTGGCCATCCTTCGATTTCACCTTGGATTCAGCTCGGTGCCAACTGATTTCCCAAGCCATGTAGATCAACAAGACCGAAAAACTCCAATTCCGAGATGCGTCTCCCGAAATTCTCCCCGCTTTTTCCAATCCAAAAACTAAAAGCATCAATACTACGGTAACAATTGGTACTGTTGAACCAAACAACCTCGGTCTGCGCTTATTTTTCATCAAAATTGTCACCTTGGATAGCTCGGATTCCTAAATGCATCACTACCGTACCGCCTACCAACTTCGCAACCACAAGACCGATGCCAATAAAGTCGCGTTTATATAAATAGGTTCCGCCAATGCTCAGAATGCCGGGGACTGAAACAGCACTGGCACCTATTCGATTAGTCTCCCACTGGCATACAAATGGTCTCATCGTGTCCAATCAGTATAAAACATGCCTTAACGGTAGTTCTGCCACGAATTCATTATAACCTGAGCCTGATAAAAATCCAACCACTTTAGAATGTGGCTGATCCCTGACTACTACCGATAATGAATCCGCTCAGTCGAATACGTATAGCCTCGTACACGAGAATCTTCCTGAATCAAGCCTAATGCTCGGTCAGAGTCAAGTTTCGACACATAAACCGAGCATAAGCCGTCGGTTGAGGCTAGCGCAGACGAGATACCGTGCCTCTCTAAGCAGTCGGAAACAAATATTTCATCCGAAACTCGAACATTGACGATCAGGTTGGCTACGGCGGCCATATCTTCCTTTGACATAGGATGATTTGACCATTCGTTAACAACCGGGGCAGCTGCTTCTCTCGCGGTCGTACTGAATAGGCGATAGCTTTTTGTCCGAGCATCCTCTTGGATTGCGGCGAGGGCTTTGGTCTGGTCTTTGCAGTCGGCAATGACAATTCCGGTTACGCCCCCGGATTCCCATGTGCCATGAACCTTTATTCCAATCGTCTGCAAACACTGCATAACTAGGTTTACGTCTTTCGGAGCGACCGCGGCAACGGTGACTAACTTACCGACCCAATTGACCGAGTTAGGGTCAGGATTTGCTGACCCATTGACCGGTGCGTCAAGCGCTCTTTCGGGATCAACTCTAGTCAATCTGGTGTCAATTTTGGGTTTGCTTTGCAACTCCTCTTTGTAAACAACGCGGTAGTCGTAACCTCGCTTGATCGCATCTTCCCGAATGTCCAACAGAGCTTTAGCACCAGACCTCGGACCAAAGATGACGGTATAGCCGAGACCGTCATATCCGGTGATCACCGTATCGTTCCAGACGTTTTTGCGAAACAAGTCAAAAACCTTGTCTTTGTCTTTTCCTTGAATTGAAATCGCCGAATATGGGCTGTTTTCCGGTGAGAAAAGCGTGATCTGAGCCTGTTCAGGGGTCGGATTCATGCGCTTGAGCAGTTCATAGCCGTGATTCCACGAGTCTTCACGAATCAATTTTCTGGCCCGTTCTGAGTTCGGTTCGGCAACCACAAACCCGCACGAACTTACATCGTTAAACCGTCCGTAGGGAATCTGGTTTTTGTCGAGTACCGAGCCAACTTTTTCCGCGTCATTGATCGCGACGGTTGCAACTCCAATCAAGTGGTCGTTCTTGAGGTCAATTGGATTAGCTTTCGGAGTACTCGCTGCCGTTCTCGGCAAAGGATTGGAAGCTATGGTCTCATTGGGCGTTGTGCACCCAACGGCAAAAAATGCCATCACGATCAACCCTAAAAGACGGAAGCGCACTATTTCTATTGTATCTTGAATCAACAAGAATGAAAAGTCTTGAAAATTGAATATTCCTGTTACAGTACCAGTTGTATACTGGAACCATGAGATTCAAAGTACTCCTTTCCACTGCGGTTGTCGCCCTTGCTGTCGTTAACTTGGGTCAAGAATTTCGCATGTCACTAAAGCTGACCGAAGCTCAAAAGGCGGCGACTGATGGCCTCTACCTTAAAGGGTGGCGGCTCCTCAAGGAAGCCCTCGATGAAGCCAAAACCGATGACGAAAGGAACATGGTTCGCGGTTCGCTTTCGCAATATGCACCCTACGTTGGCGAAATCATGGCGGCACGCCAATACGAAGCCGACTCTCGGGGCAATCAAGAACTAAAGCCAATCCCAACAACCCATAAGATTGCCGATGCTGAGCGATTTGATGCACTTAAAAGCATTGTCAAGGAGTCCAAAGGACGCCAAATCGTTATCCTCAACGAAGAACACAACTCAACCCAATGCCGGGCATTTAACCTCGAAGTTGCCCGCGCCCTTCGTACGGAGGGATTTAGGACGATGGGAATCGAGACGCTGAGTCCCCAACTTCCGGACTCAGTAAAGGCGGGTTACCCACTTCGTAGCATCGGATACTACACTAAGGACGCGTTCTTTAACGACTTTGTTCGTCAATCCATGGGAATGGGCTTCAAGTTGGTCGAGTACGAAACGCAGGATTTCAGCAATAAAGGCGACATGTTTGATCGCATCAATTTTCGCGAGACCGATCAGGCTAATCATCTTATTGATCGGGTCCTGAAAAAGGACCCAAAGGCTCGCCTGGTCCTCTTTGTTGGTTACAGCCACGCAACCGAGAACTGGCAGAAGATTGACGGCGACAAGGAGTTGGCTTGGCTTGCCGCTCGGTTGAAGCGAATGACCGGTATCGACCCACTGACTATCGACCAAACCGGAATGTCCGAACGAGCATCTGCCGCCTACGAAAGCATGACCTACCGCTTCGCTGACGCAAAAGGTTGGGTGAAGCAGCCAAGCGTTTTCAAGGCCAAGGACGGCAAATGGCTCACCGCTGGAAGTTATGAGAACAGTGTCGATATGCAAGTTTTCCACCCACGCAGCATCATGAAGCAGGGAAGAGCGCATTGGATGAGAATGGGCGGCTATCGAAAGGATGTTGCCATGAAACCGTCGTGGCTTCCGTCGTCCGGAGAAGCTTTGATTCAGGCATTCGTTGCGAGCGAAGGGAAGCAAGCGGTGCCGATGGATCAAGTAATTGTACGAGCGGGGCAGGCTGCCCCAGTTTTGCTTTTGCCGAAAGGTAAGTATCGAATTGAGAGCCAAGACGACCAAGGGAATATCAAAGAGTTGGGCAACATCGAAGTAAGGTAGTTGAAACCCAATTGGTAAGATTTCTCCAACGATGTCCGACTTCACGGTCAAACCTCTTGAAGAGTCCACATGGGAAGCCTTTGCCACCCTGGTCGAGCGGCACAATGGCGTGTGGGGAGGCTGCTGGTGCATGGGTTTTCACGATTCAAACAAGGACAACAACGACTTGTGCGAGCGCGATCGAAATCACAAACGAGTCTGCGAAGGGCGAGCACACGCTTCTCTTGTCTTCGATGGAGACCGCGCGAATGGCTGGTGCCAATATGGACCTCCGGCGAATTGTGGTCGAAAGAATAGTGCAACCGGATGCCTCAGTAATGTCGATTTAGTTCGGGTACTTTTGGCCAGTTCAAGATTTGGCTAAAATCGCTTTGCTGAGGCTTAGAAAGTGTAGCCTCGGGAAAGCCTTCGCTGAACAAGGCATCGGCCCGGAGATTGAGTGATACAGCTTCGCGATTCCCGAGGCATCCATTAACCGACGACATCGTCGAACCACTTTTTGCTGAATTTCCATCGGATTCCTTGACGCCTTTCTAACTGTCGAGGTATCGATTCACCGTCTCTTTGCCCTCTCCCACTTCTATCAACGTTAGGATAGTGAGAATGTAGCCGGGAGAGGGGAATTTTGAAAAATTACCGACAAATGTCGTTTTCTGTGATACAATCCTTTAACGACAAACGTCGGTAAAGGAAATGAAGAAGAAACCAAGCATCGGACGATCGGAGAGCGAGGTCCTGCGATTCATCGCGGAACACGGGAATCCAACCGTGACCGAGGTCGGAGATCACCTCGCAGCCACCAAAGGGCAGACTCGAAACACCGCCCTCAACATGATGGAGCGACTTAGGCAGAAGGGGTTCCTGAAGCGGGTCAAGGAGGATGGACTTTACCGATATTCACCATCCGAAACAAAGGGACGAGTGTTCGAAGGCTTTGTCGAGGACTTTGTCGACGGAATTCTTGGTGGCTCGGTTGCTCCCCTCGTTGCTTACCTTGGAACTCGAACCGAAGTTGACGCCGCCCAGCTCGATGAACTGAAGAAACTGATCGAGAAGCTTGACGGGGGCAACAAATGATCCTGCAAAACCTTGCCCAAACTGCCATCCAAAGCAACATCCTGTTTCTTGCCATATGGCTCGTTTTCCGAACGGTGAAATCCTTCCCACCGAATGCAAAAGCCTGGATTTGGCGTTTGGCTTTCCTCAAGCCAATTGCTGGACTGCTCCCGTTTGCGGCGGTGACTTTGCATATCCTGACCGCAACACCGATTGTCGCCGTCAACAGCCCAACTAATCACATTGCCGAGACACCCGCGGCGACCGGCAGTTTCACCTCCATCCAAGTCACGCCCGAGACGCCAGAACCGACTACCGACCCAATGCTGATCCTGTGGATTGCCGGAGCGACAAGCGTTGCAGGGTGGGCACTGGTCAGTCGGCTGCAAGCGGCAAAGATTGTTCGCTGGGCCGAACCAGTTACGAATCAGAACATTGTATCCGTCCTTGATGACTTGTTGGTCAAGGCAAATCTTAAAACCTCCATCACTCTGTTGAATTCAACCGGAGTCCAATCCGCAATGCTCTTTGGCGGCAGACGGAACATCGTTGTCCTTCCTGCATCAAGCAAAGACTTTAGCGAGATTCGCATGATGCTGGCGCACGAAGTTGCTCACATTGCCCGCCGAGACCTGGCATGGCAAACCGTGACGTGGGTCGTGCGGTCCCTTTTCTTTTTCAATCCTATTGTCTGGTTGGCAGTGCGAAGCTCCCAACTTGACCACGAATCGGCAACCGATCGTTATGCCTGCGAACTCGCGGGTGTGCCGGTCCAGACCTACGCAGAAATGCTGTTGCGCGCCACGGTGGTAACGCGCAATCCGCTCGTTCCCGGAGCTCTTTCGGTTGGCGAGTCGTATCGAACAATCCACCGGAGACTTGAAGCTATGAACCATTTCAATTCAAAACCAAGCCCAATGCGCAAAACCGCAGTCGGGCTTGTTGCACTCGCCACCATTGGACTCATTCCGATGTATCAATTCGCCCAAGCACAGTCTGATCAATCGAAGGACGTTAAGACGAAAGTTGTATCGGAAAAGAAATCCAAACAGAATTCAAAGGATGCTCGACCAGCCGACATCGCGGTTGCGACTCTGCGAGGAGAATCCAGAAGAGTTGTTGACTTATCACCTAGTTTGCGGAGCCAAGGAAATCCGGCAGATGGACGACGAGTTGTTGACCTAGCTCAAAGTGGACCTCGAGCTCAAACTGAGGCAGAGCGAGTTCGCCAAATCCCTAATGGGGCTCTTGTCGAGCCGCGAAATGCCGTTGCTCCTTCAGGATCATTGGTTCAAGGCAAGATTGTGGAGACGGGAAACAAGAAGTCAGCTAGAAGTAATGATCGAGACAAAGTCATGGTCGATGGAATCTTGGTTGATCCGCAAGCGAGATCTGCTCGTCCCGATCAAGCGGTCAATGCTAAGGTTCGAATGAACGGACAACCTGCGGTCGGAAGCGAGCCGGCCACAAGACAACCTTCCGCCAGAGAAGCAATAGCCGTCGGAAGCATAAAGCCGCAAAGTGCCTGGGATCCGCCAGTACCTCGCACTGATCGCGCAGTTCGGGTTGCACCCGCCCAATCTGACCCATTCTTGACTTCTGGTTCGGTAGCTCGAGCGGCGGAACCGAATCCGTTCGGAGGGTCCCGTTTTTCCCAGCTTGAAGCAACGAGTGTCGATAGCGGCAGGCTTGTCACATTCAAATTCGAGAATGCAGACGTACGTCAAGCTTTAATTAAACTATTTGAAGTTGCAGGTAGGAGCTTCTTGTTGGGATCGGACATCAAGGGCACGATTAGCGTCTCCGGTCAGAAAGTGCCGTTCGATATGGCATTGGCGGAGATAATGAAGGCGGCAAAAATTGAGTCCTACACCGAGAACGGCACGATCGTCATATTTGCGCAAAAAGGCTAATTTACTCATGAATCCTGAATCTGCCGACGTGATGGGGGATTCAGGATGTTTGTCCTTCGCACCCGTATCAAAGTGGATCATGTCACCGTGTGGCTTTACCTAGCGAGGCATCTTAACCCGAACCGTTGTTCCTAACCCAATTTGGCTCTCAATCGAAATCCTTCCACCTTGGGCAAGGATAAGTTCTTGGCAAAGGGCTAAACCAAGTCCGGTTCCGCCAGCATCTGCGGACCGCGAATCATCCACCCGATAGAACCGATCGAAAATGTGTGGCAAATGCTCTTCGGCGATTCCAGATCCGGTATCTTCGACAGCTATTTCTACGCCTCCCCCACTTAAACGCGCAGACAAACCAACCGAGCCAGTAGACGGCGTATGACGCACCGCGTTATCCACCAAGTTCCCCAATATCTGAAGCATCTTATCGCGATCACCCAAAACGGTCAAATCGGGTGGCTCAACTTTGACTTCAATTCGTGGTGAATCCGACGAATTCAAACCTCTTCGCGTACACGACTGCAACAGGTCCGAAACCAGAATTTCCGCCTTAACAACATTTAGCTGGTTCGCATCGGATCGAGCAAGCACGAGGAGATTCGAGATCAATCGATCCATTCTCGCGGCAGCTTCATTGGTGCCCTTTAATGCCTCTCGAATCTCAGAGCTTGTTCTTCCATCTTGCAGGGCCCAACTTGCGCTTCCCCGAATCACGGTCAACGGAGTTCGAAGTTCGTGCGAAGCATCGGCAACAAATCGCTTCTGCTGCTCTACTGACTTTTCGAGCTCGCTGAAGGAAGACTGAAGCCGGTCAAACATCCCATTGAAAGTCCCCGCCAGTTCGGAGAACTCGTCGTTTCCTGACACAGGTAAACGTCGAGATAAGTCATCGGAATCTACTTCTGAAGCGGCTTCGTTGATTTCTCGGACTGGACGAAGAACTTTTCGAGTCAAGGCTAAGCCACCAATAAAAGTTACTCCCATCGCAATTGGCAGTAAGAGCACGAAGAGCCACTTGAGGGTTCTGGTGAGATTGTACAGTTCCTCGACCGGATAGGCAGTAAAAATAAAGAGCTTAGAAGAATCTGGACCCGAAATCGGAAACGTTAAGACCCGGAATCGTTTACTGTCCAGCTTCACTTCCGTGAAGGCCCTTTCTCCCCGGTCAAGGTGTCCTTTCACCTCACTTTGACCGAGAACAAGGTCTCCAAGTGAGTTCATATCCTGCCCGACCACGGTTGTTATTGGCAATCCTTGGACAACCTTTCCCGGATTTTCGTTCACTATCAATGTTTTTACATCGCGTAACCCGACTGGTGGCTCACTACCGATAGGCATGCCAAATACATTCTTTTCTAAAATAAGAGGGCTTCCACGTTTGACGATTCCTGCATTTGGATTTCGAAATGACTCAAGGATTTCGCGAGAAGTAAAGCTAGCACTACTTTCTAGATCCCGATCCACCGAGTCCATGAGAGCTTTTGGAACAATGACCAAGCAAGCAACACCAAATCCACCAAGGACAAGAGCAATTATTGCCATGCTCCATAGGGTCATTCGAACCCTAACCGAGCGAAAAGAATTTAGCTTCATGCCTAAGCCCCCACCTTCAAAACATAGCCGATGCGATGAACCGTGTGAATCAATTTGATCTCGTAACCTTCGTCAATCTTCTTTCGTAATGCAAGAATTCGTGCATCAACCGTGTTGGAAAGTGACTCATCGTCCATCCAAATCGAAGATAGGATGACGTCCCTGGTCAATGTTCGACCCTCATTTCTTGCCAGGGCTTCCAGCAATGAATATTCCTTCGGTGTCAGATCGATGTCCTTTTCATTCACTCGGACATGCTTGTCATCGGTGTTGATTGTTAACCGATCAACCGAAATTGTGCTGCCCTTATTGGCTCTATCTCTTCGGATCAAAGCGTGAACTCTTGCCTGCAATTCGTTAAAGTCAAACGGCTTGGGAAGATAGTCATCCGCGCCGATAAGAAGTCCCTTGACACGATCCGACGGTTCTCCTCGTGCGGTCAGCATCAATATCGGAGTGTTGATTTTCTTCGCACGAAGAGCATCACATACTTGCAGACCGTCCATCTCAGGAAGCATGATGTCGAGAATGATCGCGGCAAATGGAAGCTTCTTTGCGAACTCTAATCCTTTCCTACCGTCGCGAGCTAGAGTGACTTGGTACCCCTCGCTTTCGAGTCCCCTTCGGATCATTACTGCGATGGCAGCGTCGTCTTCGATCAGTAACAACTTCATTTATTTGCTCGCGCTCCTTCTTAGTCTGCCCAGATTATGAAATATCATCATAACTTCATCATTTGTTCCGGTCACTATTGCACTAATGAAGTGTCGCCAACAAACTTTGGACGACTCTTGTGGAGAAAAATTGAACAAACAAATCACCCTCGCCCGAAAGATGCTTTTGGCCGTCAGCATAGCCGCTACTTGCTTTTTTGCCGCCATCAGCCAAGCGCAATCATTCATAAAAATCGCCGGACCTGACTCTGCTGAAAAATACATGACATTGAGCCGAGCCGATGTCCAGGCCGAATTGAAGCTAACTCCTGCTCAAAAGGCAGAAGTTAATGAACTGATTAAACAGTTTAACGCCGCAATGGGTGAGTTTCCGAACCTGGAAATGGCTGCCAACGCCGAGGAAGCAAATGAAATTATCCAAAGTCACCAAAACAAGATTCAAAGAAAGTTTGATCCTCTGGTGACCAAAGCGCTTAACGACGAACAAAACAAGCGGCTGAATCAAGTCACTCTTCAACTTGCCAGTCCAGACATTTTGCTCAGCGAAAAAGTTGCCAAAGAACTGAAGCTGACTGATGACCAAAAGTCAAAAATGCAGGGACTAATCGACGTCATGTTAGAGATGGTGATGGAGCTTCAGCCACCGGTGGTTGTCAGGCAAGGCGAGACTCCTCCGCCGATGCCAAAACAAAATCCTGAAGTTCCGAAGATGTTTGCAAAGGCAAAGCAACAGTGTCTGAAACTTCTCAACAAGGGACAAATGGAACTCTGGAAGCAACTCATAGGACCCGAGTTCAAAGTCAAAGAAGAGAAGTAAATTCTCCCATCCAAAGGGTTTAGGTAAGCACTCAGCCTGCCACCTATTCGCTAAGGTCCATTTTCATTGCGCCGCCAAAATCCTTGGCGGCGTATGCCGACTGACCGGGCTGAGACCCATTCCAAAGTACCCCTACTGGCTTATTCTTGAAATAGATCACGGCTACTTCGTCAGCTTCATGAAAAGTCGCTCGAAAGTCAGTTGCGAGTAGCGGACCATCGATCTGGTGGGGAACCACGAATTCCGGCTCAGGAGGATATGGGGGGTGGTCAAACGTCTTTCCTGATGGTTTACCAACGTTAAACAACCACGCTCCGCCCGTCATTTGATCATTACGAAAATAGTAAGCAGAAACACACTCTTGATATTCGTCAATGATCACTTCGTCGCCATTCTCGGCGGCGAAAGTACAAATTCGAGTGTCAATATCCTGGTCATCCGGTTCCATCTGAACTTAAATTGTATCCCGACGAAACCCTTGTCTGCTTGAAGCAATTGGTCAATGAATTTGAGCAAAAGGAACCGCCGGATTTGATCTGAGCGTAAACTTGCACCAGTTGCCATGCAATCATTGACTCCCGAACTTGCTTCTCGATTTGCCGCTTCAACGCTTGGACATGTCGGTCGCGAGTACCCTCATGGGCTCGGACACTGGATGGATGGTCCCGCAGAGATTTCGCCCTCGAGCCTGCATCCGATGTTCTACGGCAGTTTTGATTGGCATAGTTGCGTTCACGGTTGGTGGCAATTGTTTCGGCTCGCCCGACTCTATCCCGAATTGGCTCCAGAGATATTTGACCGAGCGGATTTGGTGTTCACGAACGAAAAGGCATCGGTCGAATTAGAATATTTGGTCAAGCACGCTGGGTTCGAGCGACCTTACGGATGGGCCTGGCTATTAGCTCTTCATGGCGAGGTAGCCAAGCAAAATTCGGATTGGGAACAGGTTTTGCGCCCGCTGGCGCAGCTGATTTCAACTCGGTTCTCCGAATACCTGCCTCGGTTGACCTATCCGGTCCGCGCCGGTACGCATGCGAATACCGCGTTTGCATTGGTGTTAGCTCATCAGTGGGGGCATGATCATGCTCATGCCCTATGTGACCTGATTGCTATCTGGGCAAAGAGCCGATTCGGAGAGGATGTCGCGGCTCCGAATATTGAACCTAGCGGTGAAGACTTTTTGTCTCCAACTTTGACCGAAGCGCTTTTGATGGCGAGGACCATGCCAGCAGAACAATTTAGAATCTGGTTTGATCGATTTCTGCCTTCACTTCCGCAAAAATTGTTGGAGCCAGCCGTAGTGGCGGATCGAAGCGACGGTCGGATCGGGCACCTCGACGGATTGAACCTGAGTCGGACTTGGTGTTGGCGAAATCTTGCGAGCCAAGTACCCAATATTGCTGACGTTGCAAATGCATCGGCCGAAGTTCATCTTGACCTCGCAATGCCTCATTTGGAGGCCAACTATATGAGCGAACATTGGTTGTGCTCGTTTGCGTTGTTGGCATTGACCGATTGAGCTAGTAAACTAGCCTTCGTTCATGCGAATTTGTGTTTCTGCGCTCCTCGTAACAACCCAACCGGGGATGAAATTGGCGGGAGTGGGTCGGCACATGTTTGCAGTTTTAAACCAATTGACGATCACGAACTTGGGTCATCAATACGACGTATTCATTCGGGATGACTTGGACATGCCTGAGACCTGGAATCAATGCCGTTGGATAACTTGGCATC
>JAYVHY010000079.1:0-2285 GCA_043770615.1 Armatimonadota bacterium
CTGGCGCAAGGAAAGCCTAATGAGGCAAAGCCACACTTTGCCAAAGCAGTTGAATTACTTAAGAGTGAGCTAGGCACCGATTCACAAAGAATCCAAAGAATGAAGTCGCTGAGCTGAAATGCGACTTCGGTTAGGCAGACAATCGCAGATCGTCTTCGCTAGCTTCGGCAAGAGCACGAGCGAGTTTACTAAGGACCAACTCCGACATTGGGTTATCCTCTTCGGGACTGCGCAAGCATCGAAAGAACAAATCCGTCGCTTCTTCAAGCGTTAGCATAAGATAAACCATTCCGTCTTTAGACATTTTTCCTATTCAAACGGAATACCACTTCCGCTCCCTCCACATAGAAAATTCCACACGACACGAGAAAAAACTTGTTAGAAAAGTTAAATTTAGGGAAACCTGGTAGGTTTGTGGGCGTTATACCTACGGAGGGGGCAATTTCAAGCTACAATATAGTGTAGTTGGGATTTATCTCATCTTGGAGACGTCCAGATGAAGAACGCACGGAAGACAATAAGACGAGCTACGCTAGTACTGCCTGTACTGGTGGCGTCATCTGCATATTCGCAGATCCTTCCCCTGATTACGAACTCAGACGACCTCAAGACCGATTCAGGTTCCATCATTTTAGGCGGAACTCCAGCAATGGATATGGTTCGGTTGACTCCGGGCGGTAGTGGCGCACCTCTCCGGTACGGCAATGTCATCAAGAACAGCGAACTTGTATTCCTCAATGGAGTGCGACTAAAGGCTGGTCTTGACTATAGCATTGACTACTCGGTCGGCGTCATTTATGTCTCTCGATCTTATCGGGATGGCGATGGGCTTTCGATTCAATACCGATATGATCCTAAGTTGATCGTGAACTCAGGTTCTGCGGTTGCCGGACTTCCAACCATGAAGATGAATCTACTTCCTGGTGGATTAAGCATGCAACTTGGCTTTGGTCAAACGGAGCGAGCAAGCGATGGAAGCATTTTGCGATCGAACATTTGGGGAACGCGAAACAATTTTGGTAGCGCAGGAATGGGGCTTTCAGGCTCGTACTTTGCGGGTTCCCGGATGCAAGAGAACGTTGTTGGTGGTCTTACTTACGATAGCCAAGCAAAAGGCGGAACTGCATCAAACGAAACCGGTAGTTCATCCTTCCTGGTTCAAGCCTTCAACTACTCGCTAGGCGGCAAGTCCAAACTAACTGCTGACATCCAGGATATCAGTTCAAACTTCACCGGATTCAATGCCGTGCGAGATGCGGGTTACAAGGATGATCAAATAACCGCTTTCAATCGCGAGCGAGGATTGAAGCGACAATCCTTAGGCTTAACCGATATGAGTTTGGGTGGACTGAACTTTTCCGCCAATCAGAAGTCAGTTTCCGATGGTTCAAAGGGAATCAAAGCTTCTTCGTACGCCATGAACAATGGTGGTCTTTCCTTTAGCCACAATTCATCCGAAATTGATCGAGGATTCACCCGTTTCAAGGATCTCGGCGTTGCCGATTGGCAACAGCAGTCACAATCACAGGCGATTCGAAAGTCGTCCGATGTTGCTGCCCTAAAATCTTCGTTCGGATCACTGTCCTACAACACAACAACGATCGAAGATATTGAGAAGTCTCTCGCAATCAAACAATCCTCGCTAGGATTCGATTCGACTCGATTCGGATTTGAGTACACCACTCGCGAAGTTGATAAGGGATTCAACCGGTTCGAAGCCGACCGTGGCGTGTTTGGTCTCGAAGCAGGGCTCAAACGACAAAACTTCAATTTGACCAAGGGCATTATCGGAAAGGGAACAAATCTCCTGTTTGCCCAAAGTTCGGTTGGTGACGAAAACGGCGGAATTGAAAAGAGCCAAGTGGGAATCAAAGGAAAGACTTGGAGCCTCGATACTTCGTCTATCGGAGTTGATTCAAAATTCAATCGATATGGTTCGTTGAACCCGACCGAAACCGATGCAACGATTAACTCAATAGCGCAAATGTACGGCGTAGGCGCAAACGCGGGTCAAGAACGTCCACTCTTCTCGAAATCATCCGGAATTACCCGAACGAACACGACGTTGAACCTTGCTCCAAACAAGTCCAGTACTCTCAAAGTTTCTAGCACGGAACTTTCGGGAGCGAAAGGTGGCGGAACCAATAACACCCTTGACTATGCCGGCAAAGGGCTCAAGTTCAACATTAGAAAGCTCGATCTAAGCTCTTCATTTACAGAAATCACCAACATGATGGCTTTCGAGCAACGCGTCCTCGGCTCCGTCGTTGGTTTGAGCCGTACCG
>JAYVHY010000080.1:0-11716 GCA_043770615.1 Armatimonadota bacterium
TAGATCGAAGTGGCGCAAAGCCTGGACCTCCTGCAATCAACTCACTCAGCCAATTGGAGGAATCATTCACATGGTACGACTGAGCGATTTTGATTATCATCTACCCGAAGAAATGATCGCCCAAACTCCGTTGTCAGATCGTGGGGCTTCTCGACTTCTACACCTTGATCCCGACACCGGCATGGTTCAGCACCGAATGTTTAGGGAGGTCAACAATATTCTCCAGCCAGGTGATGTCCTGGTACTTAACAACACCCGGGTTAATGCTTGGCGATTTCGAGGAAAAAAGCCAACTGGAGGCGAGGTTGAAATTCTTTGTCTCAATGAAATTGAGCCAGGCGTTTTTGAGTCCCTTATCAAACCGGCCAAACGTCTTAAGGTCGGAGCCACATTCGAACTCGGTTTAGGAGTTGACGGAACCGTCCTCGGCGGTGGCGAAGACCCGATTCGAATCATAAAGCTAACCAGTTCTGAGGGGAACCTAAACGAAAAGCTCGGTCAAATTGGTGAAATGCCGCTTCCGCCTTATATTACGGAGAAGTTGGAAGATTCTGAACGTTATCAGACCGTTTTTTCCCAATCAAATGGTAGCGCTGCGGCTCCAACCGCAGGACTTCACTTCACGCAGGAAATCTTATCGGCGCTGCGAGAGAAGGGAGTAAAAATCGCAACCGTTACGCTTCATGTCGGAATTGATACTTTTCGCCCGGTTCAAGTCGATGATGTCTCGACTCACCAAATGCACGGTGAATTCTGCGAAGTCTCTCCAGATGCGGCCGAAGTCATCAACTCCACGATTGAATATCGTCTAACGGCAAGGGGCGAACAGCGGACTGGAAGGATCATCGCTGTTGGAACGACTGCGGTACGAACCCTGGAGTCCTTTGCGACCAAAGACGGAAGGGTTGCACATGGGAAAAAGGTCTCTCGCCTTTTTATCACTCCGGGCTACCAATTCCAAGTTGTGGATGGCATGTTCACAAACTTCCACTACCCAAGAACGACTATGCTTCTCATGATCTCGGCACTGGCTTCTCGCGAACGAATACTCAACGCTTATGCCCAAGCAGTTGATGAAAAATATCGATTTTTGAGTTTTGGGGACTCAATGCTACTACTCAAATCCTAAAGATTTTGATAGAATCTTATACATATCAAAATGAAAAAGAACTTTGACCCCATGCAGTACATCGAGAGTGCCTTTCTTGATCGTTCGAAAGATAAGGAAAAGGACCTGCCGAGCATTAAGAAATATGTTGCGGGTCAAGTGAAGCTTCCGCGTGGGAAGTTCCGCAAAACTGAGATGAGCGCGCCGCGTCCACGACGCAAATCAAACCATGTGGTCTCGAACGCGGTTGACCCCGAGCTACAAAAAGTTTGGGCAAACCTTCCCAAAAGCGTGATGTTTCTTGCGTCCTTGTATGACGACACTGTCACTGCTCACTACTACACGGGTGAGTTTAAGGAAACTCGTCAGGAACTTATCAAGAGACTCCTTGATCCTCAGTTGAATCTCGAGGAAGTCAGTCGCTTGCTTGGCGTCTGCCCTACTACCGTCCGCCGGTATACCAACCGCGGTTGGATCCAACACCATCGAACTAAGGGTGGGCAACGAAGGTTTCTTCTCAGCGATGTGGTGACGTTCGTAGAAAAGCACGGACGATTCCCCGAAGCCTGATGAATTCAAGAATCTTGACTTTGCAGTACAAGCAATATCCGTGATCAAAGTACACTCCACGAAGGAGCATGAAGCCACTACGCATTGCCATTTTTTCGGATAGCGTTTGGCCAGTACTGAACGGAGTCAGCATCAGTATTCAACTCTTGGTTGACGAGCTTCGCAACCAAGGGCACAGCGTGCATATCTTTGCTCCTCGGTTCGCTGGGTATCGCGAAACCGATCCCAATACAATTCGATTTCGAGCCCTCGAAACTCCGTGGAGCAAAGGGCACCCCATTGCCTACCCACCTTATTGGAGAAAGCTCCGAAGGTTCCGGCAACAAGAGTTCGACGTCATCCACACTCACACGCCCTACATGCTTGGTTTTGTCGGATTGAGATGGGCTGAAAGCCACCAAGTTCCAATCGTTTCAACTTATCACACGCTGTACGATCGATACGCCCACTACATGTCCGCGTTTCCTCGCCGCTATATCCGATTTCGAATTGCGAAGCACACCAATTTCTATTACAATAGTGTCAACCAAGTCATCACCCCAAGCGAGATCGCCAAGCGCTGGCTGCTTCGCCATGGCGTGGAAACACCGATAACGGTCATCCCAACTGGAACCCCTAAACGTCAATTGATTCCTCGGGCTGAAGCTCGCCAGCAACTTGGAATTCCACCTGACCAAAGAATCCTGCTCTATGTTGGTCGGCTTGCCCAAGAGAAGAATCTTGCGACCCTACTTGGCATGGCAAAGAAGGTGACCGAATCCGAGCAAAACACCCGCTTGTGGCTTGTTGGCGACGGTCCGTATCGGGAAGAGTGCCTATCTATCGCGTCAAAGCACGGAATCGGCGACAAGGTGAAATTTGTTGGGTCGGTGCCTCGCGGATCGGTTGACAAATATTACGCCGCGGCTGACCTATTTACTTTCGCTAGCGTGACCGAAACTCAAGGATTAGTACTGAACGAAGCGATGCAATACGGAATCCCGGCGGTAGCCGTTGATGGTGGAGGAGCAACTGAAGCAATTATTGAGGGAGAAAATGGCTTTGCGACGAAAAATGATGAGTCATCGATGGCCGAGCAAGTGTTAGCAATATTAAGAAACGAAAACTTGTATGCTCACCTTTGCGCTGGTGCTGAGCGAAGCGCCAAGTTTAACACTACCGAGATCATGTGCAACCGAGTCCTCGAAGTCTATCAAGCTGCAATTAACCAAGGAGGAATTCCGATTGAGCGAAGTCAGCCCCAATTTGTTAACTGAAAATCCTTCAACGAAAACGGGCTACCGAGATTTTGCCTTGATCGTTTTGCTCCTTTCGGTGGTTCGAGCGGTTCTGCCATTCATTCCCGTTCCCCTCGTCATCGCTCCTTTTGTCGACTTTTTACTCCTAATCGGAGTCTTTATCGCAACCATCTACGCCATCTACCGCGCGATGTCCGAGAAGCCTGACCCTAAGTTGGCTTTCGTCATCTTGCTGATTGGCGTGTTTCTTCAAATCGCGGCAGTCAACATTATCAACCTTGTTTTCCATGGGCGTGGAATAGGTGCAGTGTTGCTTTCTCCAATCGCCCAAACCGGATTGATGATTTGGTGTATTGGACTTGGTGCGGTAATTGCAAGCATTCTGCGGGACAAGAACATCCTCATTCCGGTGGCGATCTTCCTCGTAGGGTTTGATATATTTTTGGTGCTCACTCCACTGGGAATTACTCAACGGATCATGAAGGAGAATCCAAACATCCTTTCGAACGTTGCGATGCAAATCCCCAAGACAACCTCGGTTACTCACGCGGCGTCCAACGCGACAGTAGCTTCGGCGGGGCTTGTTGGTCCTGCCGACCTCGTTTTCCTTGGAGTGTTCTTTCTTGCCATGTTCAAGTTCAATATGAGACCGAAGGAAACCTTGAAGCTCATGGTTCCGGTTCTTATTGGCTATATGGTACTGGTCTTATTTACCGGTTGGGCACTGCCCGCATTGGTTCCCATTGGGCTTGTAACTCTCTTCGTCAATAGACGAGAATTCAACCTTAACAAAGACGAAAAATTATCAACCTTTGTCGTGGCGATACTGATTGCTGGAATCCTGATTTTCAGCGCGACTAGGAAGCCAAAGCAGCGACCTGCGCCTTTGCAGTCGGAGGTTTCCCAAGGATCTCAAGCACGGCCAAAGACGCCTGGGCCAGAGTCGGTAGGTCGACTCCCGTCGTCAGACCGGAACGTTGAGCAAAATATACCAAGTCCTCCGTAGCCAAATTTCCTCCCGCGCCCTTTGCGTAAGGACAGCCGCCAAGACCGGCAGCGCTTGAGTCGAACGCGGAATAGCCAAGGTCAAGAGCCGCAGCGACATTCGCAATTGCCGTTCCTCGAGTATCGTGGAAGTGCCAGACTACTTTCTCCTTGGGGAGATCGGCCAGTTCTTGAGCAAGCTTTTTGACTTCGGATGGTACTCCAACGCCAATCGTGTCGCCAAGAGAGACTTCGTCGACCCCAATTTCGAATAGTCGGTCGACAACCCGACGAACTTGTACAGGGTCAATGAGACCAGCATAAGGACACTCAAAAATTGTGCTTACGTAACCCCGAATGAAACCTTTATGCGACGCTCGAATCCGGGCAAAGACCTCCAGGGATTGATCAATTGTCATATTGATATTTCGTTGGGTGAATGCATCGCTTGCAGCCGTAAAGACTGCGATACGATCCACTCCCAGTTCTGCGGCTCGATCCAAACCCTTTTCGTTGGGTACCAATGCAGAGTAGATTCCATCAGGCGGTAGCAGGGGCCATAGCTCGGCAATGTCACCCAACTGGGGAACCCATTTTGGGGAAACAAAACTGCTCACTTCAATCTCTTTGAGACCAGAACGGAGCAAAGCTCCAACCAATTCAGCCTTAAGTGCGGTTGGCACAGTGAGAGCTTCGTTTTGAAGGCCATCACGCGGGGAAACTTCAATAATTCTGATGTTGGACATATCTCTAGCTCGGCTCGACCACAGCCAGAAGGTCATCACCCGACACTTGGACACCTTTGACGGCATTCAGTTTACGAACCACCCCATCAAACGGGGCATTAAAGGGTTGCTGGGTCTTCATTGCCTCGAGCACCAAGATCTTTTGTCCAGCAACTACGGAGTCTCCTTCCGCAACCAAAACATCCACAATCATGCCTGGCATTGGGGCTCGATATTCCCCACTCTTTGCTCCGCCCGATCTTGTCCTCGATTGGCGAGTTTCGAGCCGATATTGATTTCCCTTGTATGAAACCAGGATAGCGTCTCCGTCTCGCACGGCAAGGGCACTAAATGACCCAGCTGGGGTCCGAACTTGAAGTCGATCAGGAAGTTTGGTTACTTCAAAGGACCCTTCGAACTCGACTGGCTCACCATTGAGGAAATATTTCATACCTTCGTCTCTGAATACGTTTTCGCGGCACCGATAAATGCATTGAACAAGTTTTCGGTCGCCTCATCATGTGGAGTCCGCTCAGGGTGCCACTGAACCCCAATAAAGAATGGTTTTGTGGCATCTTCGATAGCTTCAATGGTTCCGTCGGAGTGCCTGCCGACAACGGTCAACCCTTCACCCAGTCGGTTTACCGCTTGGTGATGATAGCTCTTTCCGTGTATTGCTTCGTGCTGAGTTACATCAGATAGCTTGGAAGAACCTTCTAGAGTATAGGTCTGCAATGTTCCGCCAACGTGCTCGTTATGTTCAACTACATCGGGCAAATGTTGGTACAAACTCCCACCTCGCTTCACATTGATGAACTGACATCCGTAGCATATTCCGAGGATTGGCATCGCAGGATTCACCAATCCGTACAGCTCATTTTCCATCTCCCATCGCAATGGACTCATGAGTTCCGATTCTGGGTGATTTGCTTCGCCAAAGTGGCGGGCGTCCATATCTGCTCCTCCAGGAATAAGCCAACCGTCCAACAATGGTGCAATGCCAATTAAGTCGGTAAGCGGGGTAATTAGAATCGGACTACCGCCAGCTTCGGCAACGCGAGCGGCGTAATTCCAATTCAACGTTAGTTTTCCGTTTGACCGATCGTTCGTGTCGTCAAATTCGCACTCGACGGTAATGCCGATGAGCGGCTTCACTTCAAGATCGCTCCAATATTCTCGACGTACTCTTTCACCTTATTCAAGAACTCGGCAGCACCGACTCCGTTACAAAGGCGATGGTCAAAGGTCATCGTCACGTTAACTACTTTCTGAAGCCTTCCTGCTTCGTCGATATCTCGGAAGGTCTCACCGAGGAAGATTGTTGCCATGCTTGGTGCTACGACGACCGGTATCGCGTCTCGGAGCCCAAAAGCTTGCATGTTGGTCAGCGAAACGGTGACTGCTTCGTGGGCTTGATCTTTTCCACTTCGAGCTAGTGCGATTCGATCGCGAGTTGCGGAAGCAAAATCTTGCCAATCAAAAGTATCGGCGCTATCCACGACGGCAATTACCAGTTCATCGCCCGGCAACGAAACCGCGATCCCCAAGGAGACGAAATCGTAAGTGCGAATCTTGTCATCGCCCGCTAGTCCGCTTCGGAATGCGGGAAACTCGGTCATTGCCTTGGTCACGGCGTAGGCGAACATGGTGAAACCGCTCGGCTGAAACTTCCCGCCTCCGGCTTTGAGCTTCACCCGTTCGTCTTCGATAGGTCCCCATTTTGTGACGACGGTCATCGTGCCAGGAACTACCAATGAATTTGATCGCACCATGCGGCTATTAAGAACACGCTGTTTGCCGGGCATTTGCCGCTCGGTGAATTTGATCCCGCTAGCGGAAACTTGGCTTGTACCGACAACATTAGTGGTTCCGCCGCCAGCCAAGAACAAGTCAATATCGGCAGGCATTAGTTTGCTTCCAGCGAATGGAACTGTCACGAGAGTCTCGGGCGCAATCCCTTTTTCCTTTGCGTAAGCTCGTGATCGAGGCGGAATCCCTTGTAGCCTTATTTCTCCTGCACTTTGTTTTGGTGAGATTGCGGGTGGGAAGGTGTTGGCAGTTGTTGTCGGCGCGCCGTGCGAAGGTGCGTCCACAACTTCAGTGCCTGACCCGACCTGAATCATTCCAACCTCAGCTCCAATTGCGATTACGTCGTCGACCTTTGCCGTCCATGATATGAGTTTTCCGGCGTATGGCGACTCGACATCCATGACCGCCTTGTCCGTTTCCATCTGATAGATCGGATCATCCCGCTTAATATCGTCTCCGGGCTGCTTTAGAAATGCAACGATTCTTGCTTCCTGTAAGCCTTCGCCAATCTGGGGAACAAATAGTGATGCGATGTTGGCTCCTTCGGCGGGCTTTTTGGGAGCGACCGGAGTAGGTGGCATGGGAGCTTCTTTGGACAACACACTCTGGACTTCCTTGATCTCCGTTCCCTTCTCGGTGCCGTCGGATACTTCGAACTTCGCGATTTCACCACCAATGGCAACGATATCGTCCACTTTTGCGGACCAAGAAACGAGGGTGCCTTCTACAGGAGACTCAACGTCCATGACCGCTTTATCGGTCTCCATTTGGTAAATCGGCTCGTCTCGACGAACCTTGTCACCGGGCTTTTTGAGGAATGCAACGACTCTGGCTTCTTGAAGCCCTTCACCGATTTGGGGAATATTGACAGAAACAAGTGGCATCGTTGACTCTCGAACCTTAATTTTGGCATATCGGGGTTGGTTTTCGGCTTTCAGCTTTCAGCATTCGGACCTCTCCTCAAATTTATTGGCACTAACGAGGCTGAATGGAGTGCGCAATTTTCAAAAACTTGCACGACACAGTCAAGGGGGTTCGGTTGCATGTGCACTTAACAATGGTCAAGAATTGAACCTGAATTCTGATTTTTCATTCTTTTTCATGTTCGATTTTGTAGCGGCTAATTATTTTTGTCAATTTGTAGCACCCCCGTTTTGGCTTGCGAGTGGAGTTTCTTCTGCCGCCATATCCTCCTTCGCATGCCAGTAGTTGCCCGAATCTGTTGAGCGCATGCTTCGGAGGACAAGACGGCGAGGGTCGCGTTGCTCCTCGGACTTTGAACAAATGGGTTGCTTTACCCAGCCCTGCGTCGCAAGCTCCTTAGGCTGGGCTAAGTGTAAAGCCGCCCCTTTGGGGCTGTTCCTGGAAGGTTGAAATTTGTCGGTCATGTTGTTTGTTTGGTAAGGATTTGAAGCTAAGACAAATAGCTACAAGCTGCAAGCTTCTAGCTGCCCCGATGCGGCAGAGCCTTCCGGGACGCGGCTGAAACCGCGCATGGCCAGAGTGCGGAGTTGCTTTTTGAGTCTGTGAAAATAAAATGTTTGTTTTGTAGCACCGCGAGTTGGGAGTGCAGAGTGCAGAGTGCAGAGTGCAGAGTTTGATAAAAACGGCTCTCGAAAAAAAAGTGACATAAAATGTGTTTCGGGGTCTCGGGCAGTGTGAATGCGCAATTTTAAGTATCTTGCACGACACTCCAACTTTCTTGATTGACAGTGAGTTAACATGATTTCTAATCATCATAATACCAGACATTTGTCTGCTATTACAATGAATTTTGGAGATGATGGTGCCGTAAATCGTTTGTTCTCGTTTAACTAGAACGTGGTCAAATACAAGGGTATGCGGTCTTGAGGATTTGGTTGCGCGGGATGTTTGCGGATCCGTGCCATACGTTATTAGTTGATGTTTACACGGGTAAGCAGGCATGGAAAGTTGATCGCGCCGGATATTTGCGTACCCGTGGCACACGGAATTAGTCGGTGCTACACGGAATTAGTTTATATTTACACGGGTAAGCAGGCTCGGAGATTTAATCGTTCAGGAAATTTGCGTACCCGTGCCACACGGAAGTGGCTCGCCGGTGCATCCAATTCCGCAACACTATCTTGCAGGTTCGACTTATCCAGGGGTCGATTTCGCAAGCCAGCATCGATCACAATCCACACCCTTGCACTGTATACAAAAAAAGACCGCACCAATATGATGCGGCCAGTTAAATTTTTTTGGGTTATATGAACTTAGTGAAAATTTACTTCTTCGCTCGTCTCCTTCGAATCAAGGCAAGTGCACCAAGTCCGACTGCACAGATGGAAGCTGGCTCTGGAACCGCTTCAAAGTTATAAACCTTGTTGTTTCCTCCGAAGCCAAGGGAGAGATTGTCTACGCCACCTTCGAACGAACCATTGAACGTACCAATTCCAGAATTAACGCTAATAACGTTGTATCCTTTTCCGCCCAATTGGGTCATCCAGTCGGATAGTGTTCGCTCACCGTTGTCAACTCCAACACCAGCTCCGTAGGCGGCATTGATGCCGCTCGAAGCTCTCATCCAAGTCGAACCTGCATTCGCAAACATGTTGACCGTATTCCATTGGCCGAACGTGAACGTTCCGAAGTGGCTAGGAGCCCATGCGGTGTCAAAAACGAGTTGGCCGTATCGACCGCCACCGTCGGTTGAACTGAAGAGTTCCAACCGGACGATTGCAGACTGATTACCAATACTTGAGCTTTGAGTAAAGAGGTCTGCGCCCAAAGCTGAGAGTGAGTCGAATGAACCAAGGATTCCGTTGGAATCACCCGCGCCGGTGAATGCAGTGCTCAATGCGACTTCGGCTTTCCCGCCAGTATTTCCAACTGCCGAGAACCACGCCGAACCGTTTCCGCTTCGCGCCATTGTCGTGTTGATTCCTACCGTTGCACCGTTCTTGGTTTCGCGATACGTACCTACGACTCCACCGACAACCGGACTATTCAAGGCAAGATTTGCTGCGCTGGCACCGGCGTTCGTGAAATAGTCACCTGGAGCAAAGTTATTGCTCCAAACGGTTTGAGCCTGTGCAGACACAGCTCCAAATACTAAGCCTGAAACTAAAGTAATTTTAATAGATTTGTTCATGAGTTTCCTCGTTGCAAATTCATTATGCCCGGCAAAATAACCAGCCAAGTAAACTACTTGTAAATCTTATGTAATTTTTATAAAAACCAAGAATAAATACCTGGTAGAATGATAAGACTGTCAGTTAAAACACGTACACTAATAGTCTTACACTTGACTTTGTTAACCTGCATATGCTTTCTTGTCGGTTAACAAAACCAAATACACACACAACTGTCACATGAATGGACACAATTCTGGAGTCCCTCTTCGATGGATCAAAATCAAGCGTGAATCGTATTTGCTAATAGTTCGTTCGCTAGTTCTTCGAGCACAACCCCTACGTACCAGACATCGTGATCGTTCTCGGGTGACTCGTGCCAGTCGTACAAATAGCCGTTGACCAAGTCTGCTCGTGGCAAACGATCAATCAACTTGTACCTTGGCATATAGGTTTCCCGAAGGACTGGATAAAAGTCGCTTGGGAGTGGCGGCTGCATGAGCCGGTAGTCATCCGTGACGTCCACGATGACTACTCGAGCGAGGTTATGTTCCCATAAGTTTCCGCACAATTCTGCCATCGTGAATCCAGACGATGGACAGACCGGAAAAGGAGCGACTATAAGTGAGCGGGCTTGGCTTCCGAGATCAAAAAGTTCTCTTTCTGACCGCCTTTGGGTCCAATCGACTGCCGAGTCTCGCTATTCTTGATCTTGGTTTGATTGGTCGCGGCTGCTTTCTTACCCCAAGGAAGGAGTAAGGCTACTCGACGGTTGCCAGGAGCAAGTGGCTTTTTGGGAAATTTCAATTTTGTGTCCGCGTAGCCTCGAACTTCCTTAAATCGATTGTTCGGCACTCCTGAAATACACAGCTCTCTTCTGAAAGCCATTGCCCGATCTGAACTTAGCTCCCAGTTGGTGTATTCGCCACCAGCATACGGTTGAACGTCGGTATGTCCTTCCAGCACTAAGTACCTGCCGGTGTCCTTTACAATCGGGACGACTTCCTTGATGACTCGCTTGCCAAGTGGGCTGATTGTCGCACTTCCTGACTCGAAGAAAACGCTGGTTACGTCTTCCAGGAATTCGATGAGGATTCCTTCTGCGGTTTCGGTGACAACGACGTGATCCTTGTCTTCCATCTTGTACATCTTCTCGTCAACTTCGTGCTTCACGTACGCTCCATCGGTATCCGCATCCTTATCCGACCCTTTGTAGTCGCCCATCCCACTTCCCTTTTGACGAGCTGATTGGGGAATTGAGCGTGATTCTCCTTTTGTTGGAACAACCACCTGAGAGTGAGGCGGGTTCTTCATAAATCCGGCTGGATCGTTAAAGTAGCCCTGAATGGAAGCCTTGTTGTCGTCTGATAGCCCCATGATCCAAAGCACCATAAAGAATGCCATCATCGCAGTGACAAAGTCAGCATAAGCAACTTTCCACGATCCACCGTGGTGAGCCGCGTGACCTACGACTTTTTTCTTTTTGATGATGATGGAATCGTTGGCCATTAGAGAGTCGCCTCAAGCTTCAAGCTACAAGCTGCAAGCCTCAAGAAAGAAGTTGCTGCGTTCGCAAAGAGGCAGTCGAATCTGCGTAGACCAAAATGCGAAAGTCGAACTTCAAAAAACTCCTGATTTGGGAAAAGAGCTTTCTGTTGTGCCCGGCTATTTATCGCCTCACCGAAACTTTGCCGACTTCGGAAAGATTTGGTTTGACTTCTCAGATGCAACGGACCGTGATTTCGATTCCCTCGAACATTGCCGAAGGACATGGACAAAGTTCTGATGTTGACTTTGCTCGATGCCTTTACATCGCTCTTGGTTCCCTGCAGGAACTCGAAACCGTGATTCTTCTTTGTAAGGAGCTTGGATATATTTCTGATTGCTCCGAATGGATCCAACCAATTGAAGAATTGAACAAAATGATTTCTGCCTTGATCACCCGTTTGAAAGGTTCTCCCGAATTCAAGGCTTGAATTTTGTAGCTGTAAGCTTGCGGCTAACATCATGCTGCTTTCTCCTTGACGGAGTTCTCCATTTCACTGAAGCCAGGTCGAACGATTGGGTCAATATTTCTTCGAGCAAACTCGACGCAAGTGATTGGAGCTTCGCCTCTGGCAAAGCTGAATAGCGCATGACGAATACAATTCATGTACATGCCTTCGCTACCCAGTCGGAGTTCCATTG
>JAYVHY010000081.1:0-2275 GCA_043770615.1 Armatimonadota bacterium
TCATTAATTGGTTTCTACGCAACAATCAGTCAAAGGTACGCTTGATATTGTGCAGTCGCGATTTCTCGAACATCTTGAAAGATCCCATCTCATCATGACTGGGGCGAAGATTTTGGTTGGATACAGTGGTGGCGCCGACAGCACTTGCCTATTGCACCTTCTCAAATCTTGCGGATTTGATGTCATTGGTGGGCACCTTCATCATGGGCAGCGTGAAGAAGCTGATAAGGAGCTAAAACTGTGTGAAGCATTTTGCCAAGAACTCGATATTCCATTTGTTTCAGGCAAAGCCGATGTTCCGCGAATGTCCAGCGACCTTAAAATTGGGATTGAAGAAGCCGGAAGAATGGCTCGCTACAATTTTCTGGAGCAAGCTGCGAGGCGGCTCGAATGTGACCACATTGCAACGGCTCATACTCGAACCGACAATGTCGAAACCATTCTCCTCAACCTTACCCGCGGTACCGGCCCTCAAGGCTTGGCGGGAATTCCGGCCAGGAGAGAGACCATCGTCCGTCCCTTGCTCAACTTTTCTCGATCAGAAACGGCTGCATATTGCGGGGAGAATGGACTCTGGTTTCATAATGATCCCGGCAACGAGAATATAGACTTTTCTCGGGTCCGAATTCGAGAACGCGTTGTGCCAGAACTGGCTCTGATTAATCCCGCGGTAGAAGAATCGATCGTTCGATGTGCGGGCATCTTAGATAGTGAGGATCGCTTTCTCAATGGGGCTGCTGCGGCTGCTCTTGAACAATCGGAAGTTGTTCTCAATGGCAATCTTGCGTTCCTAACCAAGGATTTGGAGCTTGGCTTCTCAAAATCTAGCTTGACGGGACTGCCATCAGTCCTATTCAAACGCGCCGTCAGGCTTGCATTTGAATCCCTTGGCGCCCCAATTGACTTTGATCAGACAGAGATTCTCGCTCGATCCATTTGGATGGATCACGGTTCGGTCACGGCGGACGGTGGGCAAGTTGTTTGCGAATGGGGCGGAGATCTCATTCACTTCCGGGTACTCCGACCTACTGAACCGTTTCGTTTTGGGATAACTTGTCCAGGCGAAACCGAGAGTGGCGAGTTTGGTTGGAAGATAGTGGCCCGACACTCAACGCCATCTGGTACTTCCCAAGTCAGAAAGTCGTTAACGGTAGAAATACCGAAAATTCAGGTTCACGGGGATCTCTATTTCCGAACCAGTCAAGCCGGTGATTCGATGCAACCATTCGGGTTTGACGGAACTCGGAAGCTCAGCGATTTGTTATCTGAAGCAGGACTAACGCCCGCTGCCAGAGTCAGATTGCCCCTCATTTGTGATTTTCTTGGGCCAATTTGGGCACCTGGCGTGTGTTTTTCGAACAGAATGTATATGAATGCCGAATGTGATGCAGTGATTGCTCTCTCATTCGAACCGATAAGTTAATTGGCGCAGACAGTAACGCCGAGCATCACAAAAGCGTAATTATTGCGTAGACCTATTTGGAGAAAGATTGAGAAATAACAGCCGTAACGCAGTCTTCATTGTCATAGCCCTCATCATCGTTGGCTTCCTCGTTCTCAGTATCATTGCGCCGAACAAGCCCTTTGGCACTGGCAGTGTGAAGGTGAATGACATATCCAGCAACGAACTTATCAGAAAAGTTGGGCTTGGCGAAATTTCAGAAGCGAAGTGGCAAGGCAACGAAATCACCGGTAAATACTCAAACGGCGAAGGTTTCAAAACCGTTTACTTAGAGCAAACAAATCCGAACGCCAAAACGCTGATTGACTTAATGCAAGAAAAGAAAATTCAGCTTGATTTTCCTGGTCCCGGTCCAGGTTCAGCCATATCAGGGATAGCAACGCTTATTTTGCCCACGCTGCTTTTTGTTGCGGTTCTGTATTTTGTCTTCTCCCGAATGGCCCAGGCCAGCGGTTCACAAGCGATGAACTTCGGTAAGAGCAAGGCCCGTCGAGTCGGAGAAAGCGGTCCGAAAGTAACCTTTGATGACGTCGCCGGAATCGATGAAGCGAAGCAAGAGCTTTTTGAAGTCGTGGACTTCCTGAAGAACACAAAGAAATATGCTGCTCTTGGTGCGAAAATTCCAAAGGGAATCCTCTTAACTGGACCTCCGGGTGTTGGTAAAACTCACCTTGCCAGAGCAATTGCCGGCGAAGCAGGAGTTCCTTTCTTCCACATCTCTGGTTCCGACTTTGTTGAAATGTTTGTAGGTGTCGGCGCTGCGAGAGTACGAGATCTTTTTGAAACCGCAAAGGCACATCGTCCTTCCCTCAT
>JAYVHY010000082.1:0-4987 GCA_043770615.1 Armatimonadota bacterium
AAAAAGGACAAAAAAGAGTATGTGGCAACGTTTTACAGAAAGAGCACGCAAAGTAGTGTTCTATGCACAAGAAGAAGCGCAAAAGTTTGGCGAGGGCTACGTCTCCACCGAGCACCTGTTGCTCGGTCTCGTGCGAGAGGCTGACAGTGTCGCCGCACGAGTACTCGATAAGTTAGGCGTAAGCCTTAATCGAGTACGAGCTGAAGTTGAAAAGCAACTCCCACGCGGAGACGCACGACCGAACCAAGACATGACGCTCACCCCTCGCGCCAAGCGGGTCATTGACCTCGCTTATGATGAAGCGCGAAATCTTAACAATAACTATATTGGTACCGAGCACTTGCTGCTGGGACTGATTCGAGAAGGCGACGGTTTGGCAGGAAGAGTTCTGGCCAAGCTTGGAGTCGAACTCGAGAAGGCTCGAAGAGAGGTCATGGGTCTGCAGGACAATGACACTCAACAAAAGTCAACAAGTACCTCCAGACCATCTTCCTCATCTTCGTCAACCGGTGCAGCCGCGACAACTAAGACGGCAACGCTTGACGAATTTGGAAGGGATTTGACCGAACTTGCTCGTGATGGCAAACTTGACCCGGTGGTCGGTCGCCAAAACGAAATTGAGCGAGTCATGCAGATTCTCTGCCGACGAACCAAGAACAATCCTTGCCTTATTGGTGAGCCAGGAGTTGGTAAGACCGCGATCGCCGAAGGGCTTGCCCTCCGGATTGTTAGCGGCGATATTCCTGATCTTTTGAAAGATCGAAGAATCGTTGCCTTGGACCTTGCCGCACTTGTCGCTGGTACTAAGTATCGAGGTGAATTTGAAGAGCGAATGAAAAAAGTGATGGAAGAAGTTCGCAAGGCGGACGGTCAGGTCATCCTCTTTATTGACGAACTTCATACGTTGGTTGGAGCCGGTGCCGCCGAGGGCGCGATCGATGCCAGCAACATCATGAAGCCAGCCCTCGCAAGAGGCGAACTGCAGTGCGTGGGAGCCACCACTCAGGACGAATTTAGAAAGTACATCGAAAAAGATGCGGCGCTTGAACGACGATTCCAAGCCGTTCGAGTCAAGGAACCGACCGAAGAAGAAGCGGTTGAAATTCTCAAAGGACTTCGTGAACGATATGAGGCCCACCACCATGTTGAGATCACCGATGATGCGATCATGGCGGCAGTCACGCTGTCCCAACGCTATATCAGCGATCGAACCTTGCCAGACAAGGCGATTGACCTTATCGACGAAGCGGCATCCAGAGTACGACTCCAACAGAGTCTTCCGCCGAAGGATGTTCGTGATGATCGAGTCAAGTTGAATAAGCTTTCAACCGAAATTGAACACCTTGAAAAGCGTGGCGCTGAGCCAGAAAAGCTTGAGAAGCTGTTGGCACAGAAAGAAGAAATTGAGGCGACCGTTCTCGAAAGAGAAGAGGCATGGGAAGCGGTAGAGAAAATAGAGCCGATTGTCAATGAAGCTGAAATAGCCAGTATCGTTCAAAGTTGGACAGGTATTCCGGTCATGAAGCTTGTGGAATCTGAGAGTCAGAAGCTCCTCAAGATGGAAGACGACCTTCACGCCCGAATTATTGGTCAAAACGACGCAGTCATTGCGGTCAGCAGAGCCATCCGACGTTCGCGAAGCGGACTTAAGGATCCGAAGCGACCGATGGGCAGTTTCATCTTCCTTGGCCCTACGGGAATTGGTAAGACGGAGCTTGCAAAGGCTCTGGCGGCTTACCTTTACGAGAAGGAATCGAACATTGTTCGAATTGATATGTCGGAGTATATGGAGCGCTTTGCGGTCTCACGACTGGTCGGTGCCCCTCCGGGATACGTTGGTTACGATGAGGGCGGTCAGCTTACGGAAGCGGTTCGACGAAACCCTTACTGCGTGGTCTTGCTCGACGAAATCGAGAAAGCTCACCCTGAAGTATTCAACCTTTTGCTACAAGTTCTCGAAGATGGTCAGTTGACGGATAGCCAAGGGCGGACTGTCGACTTCCGAAACACGATCATTGTGATGACTTCAAACGTTGGTGTTCGACCGGTCGAACTCGATAAGACTCTCGGTTTCCGAGACACCCGACAGGATGTCAGCGATCCGAAGACTTACGAGATGATGAAGACGAGGATGCTTGATGAAATGAAGAAGAGCTTCCGACCTGAATTCCTCAACCGGGTTGATGAGATTATCGTGTTCCAACACTTGAAGAAGGAAGAGATTCTGCAGATTGCCGATCTTTACTTGAAGCGAGTGAATGAGCAAGCGGCTTCGATGGGAATCACGATTGATCTCAGCGATGCGGTTAAGAATCTGCTGGTTGACAAGGGCTACGATCCAAATATGGGTGCACGACCTCTGCGAAGAGCCGTCCAGCGCTACATTGAAGATCCGCTAAGCGAGGAAATGCTACAAGGTAAGTTCCACGAAGGCGATGCGATCATGGCAGATGTTGATCCTGAAGATGTCGAAAAGATTGTCTTCAAGAAGATTGTCAAGAAGGAAAGCAAGAAGAAAGAACTGGTCACGAAGTAACGGCGTGTTTGTAGTCGATGCCCCTTGGCGGTTCGCCAAGGGGCATTTTTATGTGTTTATGATGAATATAGAATTTATTTGTGTTGGTAAGAAATTGAGGCGAGAGCAAGTAAATGTCTCCGAACTTGAATGTGAACTTGAGGATCGATCGAAGGTTACTGGTCCATCAATCGACCAGTTAAAAAATGGCAGTATAAAGTTTGTATTTTTTGAAGGCATTGGCTATCAAGTTGTCAAAGTCGAAAGGGTGATTGGAAAATTAGTAGTTCATCTTAGTGTTTTCTGATGGAAGGGAGAGATTATGCTGCCTCAATTGCGCCGAAGGAGGTCGAGTTTGGCAGGAGTGAGCCGGAGCTTTTGAGGCTCCAAGGATTGACGTTTAGCCTCAAAAGCTTCGTAATTCAGCTTCCTCGGTTTGGTGGCTCTGTCGTCGCAAATGAGGCAGCATGAGTCCCCTGTATAGCCTCAAAAGCTTCGTAATACAGTTTCCTCGGTTTGGTGGCTCTGTCGTCGCAATTGAGGCAGCGTGAGTCCCCTGTATAGCCTCAAAAGCTTCTTGATTCAGTTTCCTCGGTTTGGTGGCTCCGTCGTCGCAATTGAGGCAGCATGAGTCTCTTTCCTCGGTTTGGTGACACCGTCGTCGCGATTGAGGCAGCGTGAGTCCCGATTAAAGCCTCAAAAGCTTCTTGATTCAGCTTCCTCGGTTTGGTGACTCCGTCGTCGCAATTGAGGCAGCGTGACCTGATCTATTGCCCAAACCAGATCCAAAGAAAATTGTGGGTGTTTACTCCTTTATCGCAATTGAGGCTGCTTCAAAGCTAAAATCCACAAGTGAGCGACCACAAACACTATGTGAACCCAAAGGAACCTGGGCAATTGTGCTTTGTAACTTCAACGTGCCTCGACTACGCGCACCTTTTCAAGCGCGAAGAGATGAGGACGCGAATGGCATTGTCTCTGTTGCGGGATTGCCAACGAGCCGACGCATCCTTGAAGGCGTTTGTGGTTATGACTCATCATTTTCATTTGTTAGTTAAGCCAAGGGATGATCAAACGATCTCTCGACTCATCCAAACGGTCAAAGCTAACAGTGAAGATAGGCTCTTGCCTCTACTCACAGAAGGCGAAAAGGCTCAATTGACATTGCAGTCGGGGCTGAATAATCATCGGTTTTGGATGCGTTCGTTCCGTGCTAACCCGATGCATACTCGGGAGGTTTTCGATCAAAAGCTAAGGTATCTCCATTTGAATCCTGTTCGGTCAGGGCTGTCAGATGTTCCGGATGAATATCCTTGGTCAAGTGCTCATTTGGCTGTAAATGGACACATTGACCAACATGGTTTGATTGATTACCCGGGTGCATTGCGTTTCTATGAAGAGATGATTGGCTACTAGTTATTGTTTCTCGGGGTGAGCAAACACCAAAGGCTCAGTGCCTCGGTTTCCTTGGCATGCTGCCTTGAGTCCCTTGTATAGCCTCAAAAGCTTCGTAATTCAGTTTCCTCGGTTTTGTGACACCGTCGTCGCAATTGAGGCAGCGTGAGTCCCCTGTATAGCCTCAAAAGCTTCGTGATTCAGTTTCCTAAGCTTAGTGACTCCGTCGTCGCGATTGAGGCAGCGTGAGTCCCTGTATAGCCTCAAAAGCTTCTTGATTCAGCTTCCTAAAGTTAGTGACTCCGTCGTCGCTATTGAGGCAGCCGACGAAGCAACTCCGCGAAGTTAGGCTTCGTGGGGTTGTTTGTTTTCACATAGCCAAGTTTGCTTGCAACCCTTCGGACAGGGATAAGTAGGCTTTCATTCGATGACAGCTACTTCCGTTCTTTGAGAACTTTCTTGTGCCTCAGCAATGAAATGAGTTGGTCGCGTTCGCTGGGTAATGTCCAGGCAGAATTCGGAATCAGGATGCTGGCGTTAGCCACAAATAGTATTCGAATATAGTTTTTGGAGACCACTGCTTCTTTCATGTCGGTCCAAACAACAAGTGAATGGGAGCCCGAGTTCGATTTTGAGGTTAAGCCATCCTCGTCAAACTGGTGAACGGTTGTTCGGCTAAAAAACGAAACATCGTTGCCTAACTCGGCAGGATCGCTACACTTCCAAAGAGCCATCAAGAACGGGTATGCCGCGAAAAGGGCGATAGCGATGATCAGGGCAAGAATCGGAAACCCTTTGTACGCAATCCATACACATAGGATGGTGCTGATCAGGCACTTTGAATAGAACGGAACGAAAGATTTCAGGACATCGGCAAAAGCCGTCGATCGAAATTGTCCGGGCTCCATTCCAAAGGCTTGAGTCGTGAGTTTCATCTTGATCTCAGTGTAGTTGGTTCTCTCCAGCCCATGCATCTTTAACCTCAACTCAGGTAAATTCTTTGGGACTGCCAATGGACTGGTTACACAGCCTACACCCCACAATACAAGATGTTCTCTCAGCAATTGGGCGGGCGAT
>JAYVHY010000083.1:0-2268 GCA_043770615.1 Armatimonadota bacterium
CGTAGTGGATTTCGGCATACCGGCATTGATATGCGAGCCTCGAAGCTGACTCCGATAGTCGCGCCTTTCAAAGGCATCTTTGGCAACAAGGTTCACACGTTTTGGATCTATGGAGACTACGGGTGGAAGTGCCTTGGCACTCACTTGAACGACGACACACCGGGCACGAATGACGGCAAGAACAACTTTGACTTCATGTTTGCCCCAAACCTGCGATTTGGTGACAAAGTTGAAGCCGGTCAACTGATCGGTTACGTTGGCAACTCTGGTGATGCGACTGGTCCTCACATGCACTTTGAGATGTACTCTCCGGTGGGAATCCGAAACCCATATCCGTCGTTGCAACGAGCGATGAAGATCGCTTCTCCGCTACGAGTCATCCGGGCATTGGATGATAAACCAAACCATGCCGAAGAACGATATGAGGTTTGCAAGCGAAATTGGATCCACCTAACGGGTTCGTTCCATGGGATTTTGGTAGCAAAGCAATACGACACTGGGCGGGTGATCATGGCAAAACGTCCAAGCTACGTAACCTTTACCTTTCCCGAGAAACTGTCCGAACTGCTGACGATTGACGATTGGCCGACGGATCGACCGGCATCCATTTACTTTCGAAGAGAAGGCGAAAAGAACATCGTCACCAAAGTCGTTCCTCCAGACAATTGAACGATACGCGAAAAGTCTTTGGCACGGTAGTCGTTCTCAACTTGCTTTGGGCGCCAGTCAACTTGATGATCGGCTTTGCAAAAGGCAACGGCTTTTCTGCCCTCGGGATTGGATGCGTTCGGTGGCTATCGCTTTCGCTGTTATTGACCCTGTTGTTGACGAGCCCGGCCTTTCGGAAGTTTAGCAATTACAAGTCAATGGCGATTGCGGACTGGGCAAAGTGCTTTGTGATTGGTCTGCTCTTCTTCGGTCCATCGCACCTGATGTTTTATGCTTCGATTGGCTTAACCAGCGAGGTTGAAGGGACGGTAATTCTGTCCACTAGTCCGTTGTGGACTTCCATCATTGCGTTCTTTTTTCTAAAAGGAGAACACCTTACTCCCAAGCGTTGGATGGCAATCTTTTTGTCTTTTGTTGGGGCATATATCGTTGCGGTTGGATTCAAGTTTCCTGACTTGATGGGTCACACCAAAGGAAATCTGATCTTTGGAACCGGAGTCATTACTGAGTGCATTATGGGGGTTATGGCGGCCAGGATTTCTCGCCGAACTTCCGGTGTCTCCGTCCTGGTTGCGCAAATGTGGGGTGGCGCAAGTGCCTTTTGGTTGGCAGCTTTGCTTTTGGGGTCGTCATTGCCATTAGTGGTCCCAGCATTTAGCATTTCCGCATATTTGCCCATGTTCTATTTGATTATCATCTCGGGGATCATCACCTTCACGATTTGGTACCGAATTGTTGAATCGTCGCCGTTAACGTTGATTGGAGTGGTGATAGCGATCCAGCCTCCGATTGCGGCGCTCCTCAATTGGCTGGTCTATCACAAGGCTCCCTCGCAAAACACGGTGATTGGTGCGACCATTATTATGGCGGCATTGTTAATCGGATTTATCGGCGAAAAAGCTTCGCTCGAACCAAGCCTCGATCCGCCCGGTCCGGCTGGTTAAAGCATTTTGATATGGCTCCACGCTGAAAATGTTCTATGCTAATTGTTAATATGAGCCAAATTCCACCGTACCAAATGGGTAATCCCGAAGGAGGGACCCCGCCGAAGAATTCATCGAAATCCGTTTGGATATGGGTGGTCGTTGGTTGCGCAGGGATGTGTTTAGTCTGTGGAGTGGTGGGCGCGGCCGTGTTGTTCCCAGTTTTTGCTCAGGCAAGGATTGCGGCAAAGAAGGCAAATTCCCTTTCCAATGCTAAGCGAATTGCGTTGTCAGTGGCAATGTATTCATCCGACTTTGACGAACGAATGCCACCGATTGACAATGGTCCAGCTGTAGCTAGTCGGCTTGACAAGTATTTCCTCAAAGATTCGAGCGAATCAAGTACAGCCCGTACGAAAGAGTCATTGAAGAGCCTTGCCGCCGGATACACCTGGAACACCGCAGTTTCGAAATTAGTGATAATTGAAATAACCAACCCCAATGATGTTTGGATGTTTTACTCAACCGAACCTGCCGATATGAAGTCGGTCAGCATGGCGTATATGGATAATCATGTTAAGATCGTTTCCCGAGAAAACCTGCCCGCTCAAACTGCCGTTCAGCCAATCATCGAAAAGCTAGGAAAGTAGAGGTTTATTGCCCAACTGCTCGAATT
>JAYVHY010000084.1:0-4974 GCA_043770615.1 Armatimonadota bacterium
TTTATACTAGACGTATGACGGTTAGTTATCGTCGCTCCCAGGCTGCCGGAAGCTTCAAAGTTTCGTAAGTTTCGATAGCGAAGCGGTCCGTCATTCCCGCCACGTAGTCCACGGCTCCTTGCAAGCCCCGAAAACCGTCTGGCAAAGTTCCATCGGCAAGAAAGTGAACGAAAAGCTCCTTTACCAAATTTGCCGCCTTATCGACATCCGGAAAGACAACTGGGTAGCGGAGATAAACGTTATCGAACATCCACTCTTTAAGCCCGTTCATGGTGTTGAGGAAGTGCGGCGAGACCCGAACAAATGGTTGGTCAACGCTTTGCTCGATCACGTCTTGTACGAGTATTCCGATTCGTTGAGAGTAGGTGGTGCCTAACGATTGGAACTCAGGGGGAACGGTTTCGATGATTCCGGACCGTAGGGCGTCATCGATATCATGATTGAGATAAGCAATTCGGTCACTGACTTTTACGACGGCTGCTTCGAGACTTGATACCGGCTCGCCATCCATTGCGGTTAAGTCCTTCCTGCCTTTGCTATGTCCACCGATTCCAAGGCGCACCTCTTCGCTTAGGTTCAGATGCTCGAGCACATCGACAATTCGAAGGGACTGCTCCCAGTGTCGAAAGTGTCGTGGCTCGTGCCAGGAGTCCGATTCCATTGGGAGTGAGTCTTGATGGTTGGTCGTTCCTTCCTTCGCAAACCAGTAATCCTTGATTGCTTCATCCAGCGCCCTTTCTCCGGCATGTCCGAACGGAGAATGGCCGACGTCATGACCGAGAGCGATTGCTTCGATTAGGTCTTCATTGAGTCGAAGAGCGCGACCGATGGTGCGGGCGATCTGAGCGACCTCGAGGGTGTGAGTTAGGCGAGTTCGATAGTGGTCGCCGAGAGGATCGATGAAGACTTGAGTTTTGTGCTTGAGCCTACGAAAGGATTTCGCGTGTAGGATTCGATCGCGATCGCGTTGAAAGCAGGTTCGAACTGGGTCTTCTGGTTCAGGGACTTGGCGTCCAAGACTCCGGGCGGCTTGGGTAGCCAATGGAGAGAGGAACTGGGCTTCACGCGCTTGGATTTGCTCGCGAATAGAATCTGGCACGAATGTCAGACGAATTGCCGGTTCATTCTGTAGCTGGTTTTGATCAACTACGAGGATTTTGGCAACAAGCTCGAAAGCTGATTGCCTTGGGCCTGAAGCTGCTGGATTCGCTGTTCCATGATCGTAAACTTGTTTCGAAGTTCAATTGCCTTGTCGTCGGCCCGCTTATTGACGCTATCAATTTGCTTTTGGAGTGCATCGGCTTGATCTTTGAGAGCTTTTTCACCGGTCACGGTCTGACCGTTCGTAAAGTCGGTGAATGAGTTCAGGGTGTTGTTCAGAATTCCAATCAATCCGCTGGTAAAGTTGATTGCCCCGACCGCGCCAGTTGAGTTACCGGTGTACTGAATTTGGAGTCCGTTGGCGACGGTGTTGGTTTTGTCGCCGGTTAGGAATTGACCAACGCCAGTCGCGGCTTGACCAGCAATGGTTCCGGCAATATCGAGCCCGTTTACCAGTGAGCCAGCGGCGAAGCCGACACCGGAGTTCGTTGCAAGCGGAGATTGGTTACTTACCAACGTAAACTGACCATTTTTGCCGTACTTGGTGCTATCGATTTGTAGTTTTCCACCGTTGTCGCTGGCAATCAGTAAGTCTTTCAGCCGTGGATCAGCATTAATTTTTGTAACGATATCGGCCATGGTGGCGCCAACATCTACGGTGATATCAATGCTTCCCGAGCTAAACATGCTTCCCGCGAACGTCAGTTTTTCGGAAACCGTGTTAGGGCCCGTCTTTTGGGTGCCCGCAATGTATTGAGTCTTGGTGGCGATTTGCGTGATGTTCACATCATACGGAACGATGCTTGATGTAACTGTCGACGACGTACTTGACACGTAGTTCAGGCTACCTGCAGTGCTCTTACCAAAGTTCTGAAAAATCTGTTGGACGCTGGACGAGTCGGCGGTGATTGCGGCTTGAAGCTTGGCATCATCAACCTGCATGTTCCCTTTCGTGTCCAAGCTGAATCCGATATCGATTAGGTTCTTGTAGGTTCCGGTTAGGCCCGGTACGTTCGTCAGCAATGAAGCTTGAGAAGAAGATTGGAATTGGCGAACAATACTGTCGGAGAACAATGGTCCGGTCGCAAAGGTTGTGGCGTCAAACTGACTGTTTTGGGCAATGAAGCCAAGGGTTGAGTTGAACGCGGTCATGATTCCCTTGACTCTCGCGCCAACCGCTCCAGCATCGTTGGTTAAGTTGACCGTCGAAGTCGTTGGAGTTGTTGCGTTGGCTTTTAACAGGGTTATCGTCGTGCCAGCGACTACGTTTTCGATCGTGTTAGTTGCGCTAGTCAAGGCAACATTGTCAACCGTGAATTCGGCGTCTTGAGCTTGGATGAGTTCGTGACCAGCACCTTGTTGCAAGATTCCAAGGGAGGTGAGGGTATTCCCTGCATCGGTAAACGTTGGAGTTCCGCTTGGACCGGTGACAGACAGTGAGTACTTAGCCACACCTTTATCGAGGGTGGTTACAACTGAAGCAGTCGCTCCTGTTCCGGCTAGATTGATTTTGTCAGCGATGCTTTGAAGACCATCGGTTGAGAGGTCAATCGAGACATTGACTCCGTTAACTTGAACGGTTTGCGGTCCCAATCCTGAGGCACCAATAAGGCTGCCAACGGCGGTTGTGGCCGAAGACAAGCCAAAACTTGAAGCTCCATTTGTAATCGGTTGGCGTACAGTTGGCGCTCCAGTTAGGATTCCGAGTGAGCCTAGTGTGTTACCAGTTAAGTCGGATAATTCTGGCTTATTAATCAAACCGGTTTTTGCGGACGTAAAGGTTAGAAATGCTTGTCCAGCTCCGCCGTTTACTACGCCAGCCGAAACGCCATTATTGAGTGTGTTAACTTTAGCCGCGATAGATTGGAGTGAGTCGGTGGCATCGACCGTGATTACCTTACCGTTGACAACAAATTGTCCGGTTTGGCCGAGTGCGGCGGTCGTCGAAGCCTGTGCGTTTGAAGAAATCTTTTGGGCTTGGGCAAGCTTGGAAATTTTGAAATCGTAGCTTCCTGGTTGAGCACCACTGCTGGTTGTGACCGAAATTACGGCAGGATCGGTGACTGAAACACCGACTGCTTTAAATGCGTCACTCGAATTGAGGGCGTTTGCGGCTTGAGCAATGCCAGAAATTTGACTTTTGAATTGTGAGTAAAGGTCCGCCTTTTGGGTCAACCGATTTTTTTGGAGCGTGAGTCGTGAAATTGAACTTCGTTCAATAGAGGAAAGCTTCGTGATGATGCCTTCGGTATCAAGACCGCTGGCGATTCCTCCAAAAGATATTCCCGTCGAATTTCCCAATAGACTCATTGTTGGTTCCCCCGTTAACTAGACAACATGCCATAGATGGCGCTGGCTTCATCGACCTTATTCCGCACCTTCTCGCCAATTTCCATGATTGTTTCTTCGGTTAGGCCTAAAACCCCAAGGAGTTCAGGATTAATCGCGGCGATGGGAGCAGGTCCCTCGTAGTAATAGGATTTGTTCATCCAGTCAGCTACGGCTAGGATTGCGGTTGAAATTGGAGTTTCGCTGGAATACGGTCCCTCATGAAATCGGATTCCGTCAACAATTGACTGTGGCAGTTCCCACTTGTCGGCAACAATAGAGCCGATGCCGGCGTGAGTGTCGCCAAGAAAAGCATATTCTTGTTCTTCGTAAGTTGAACCTTCTTGGAGGGCTTTGTTGACGAGCTTAAGATAGTTCGGTTTGAAATTGCAGAAGAAAAACATTCGTCCCACGTCATGGAGAATTCCAATCGTGGCGATTTCGTCCGATGTCTTTCGGTCCACGTTGAGCTTTGAGCACAGGGCAGTACAAGCGGCGGCGGTGGCGAAAGAGTGTTGCCAGAATCGGCGCATTCCATCGGCATCGGCTGGCCCTCTCCCTGAAAATGCTGAGATTGATCCCACACTGAGGGTGATCGTTCGAATTTGCTGAATTCCGAGAATGAGAACTGCTTGACCTACGCTGTTTACTTGGCGTGAGAGTCCGTAATAGGCTGAGTTTACGATTCTTAAAACTTTGGATGCAAGAGCTTGGTCACCCGAGACGATTTCGTCAATCTTGTGCATGTCGGGTTCTTGACGATTGGTTTCGTCGAGGACCTTGGCGACTGCCGTTGGTAACGGTGGAAGTTCTTTGAGCGACTGTTCGAGTCGCTTTCTAATGACTAACGCTTCAGCATCGATGACCATATCAGTAAATTCCCTATCTTCCAATATCATTGGCTGGCCGAATAGGAAACATCAGGGAACGGTGGTCGAGTTTCTTTACAAACTAGTTAGGCAAATTTGCCGAGGAGATTTTGTAGTCGGGAAGGGTGTCCATTTTCCTCAAAATCATTGGGAAGAATTCGTCAAAGTTTGCGTACTTTGAACTCCCAACATATTCGGCAAGGATCAAATCGGCGATCTCCTTGATATAGATAAAGCCTGCCCGTTTAACCTGAGAGTTGACTTCCTGAAGGTAAGGCTTCTCGCCCCTTGCAAGCTTGATTAGTACTGCGGTAATCGCTCGTACTACATTCTCATTGAGGCAATATTCCCAGGTCGCGATGTTTTGGCTCGTCAACATGTCTTTGTTGAACAGCCGTTCAGATTTGGTGATTTCAGCCTTGTATTGCTGAAAAACTGGCTCGATAAATACATGCGAGCCTTCGTGCCAAGCAACATCGGCGACGCTATTCACGCCCTCAAAGGAAATTGGCTGATCTAGGTTGCTATTGTCGCCTGACCAATATCCGATCTGATATTGCACCAATCCCTTGGTGTCAATTCCCTTTGGAATTTGCCCCGAAGCTTCGACGATTGCATGTGCGCCCCAGTTGTTCAGTGGCTCAAGGAATATTTCGAACTTGGGTCGTGGACGCGA
>JAYVHY010000085.1:0-2265 GCA_043770615.1 Armatimonadota bacterium
ACTTAGGTCACAGCTGCAAGAAATTCAAAAACATTCTTGTTTTCCTAATGAAATGAGCATGTTAACAACCCGATTTACTGGTCACACTCGTCGTTCTCAACGCCTTCCCAATCCTCGCTCAAATCCCCACACGAGCGCTTGAGCTTCCTTTCCACAAAAAGTTTCAGCGTTACCGCAACCGGTCGCGTCCTGAACGATAGTCACTGGCGGATTACGTAGGTTCGACTCGCAACATCCCTGATCTCAACGAATGCGACAGAGTGACATCAGTTGTGCATCTCCGACGATACCTCGATAAACCAAAGATTTGCCTTCCGCCATCCGATCAGTTACAACAAGCAATCTCCGCCAATCATCTCCGGAATTTTTCGCCTAGCATCGAGAGATTTGAAATGCGATCAGTTTTGTTTGCCATCATTCTTGTGGCTGGGTTGCAGACACCAATCCTTGGTCAACAGATAAAGTCAATTACCAACAGCATCGGTATGAAGCTAGTATTGATACATGCCGGCTCGTTTCGAATGGGGTCATCCGATGAAGAGGAAGGCAAGCAAGAGTTGCAGGAGTCGCCTCATGAAATATCGATTCGCAAACCATTTTACCTTGGCGTATTTGAAGTGACACAGTCCCAATACGGGAGTCTTATTGGAACTAATCCCAGCTTCTTTCAAAAGAAAAATATGGGTAATCGCGACACCAGCGGTTTTCCCGTAGAGATGGTGACATGGAATGATGCGGTTGCTTTTTGTGAGGCACTGTCTGAATTGCCGGAGGAAAAGTTATTTGGACGAGAGTATAGATTGCCCACCGAGGCCGAATGGGAGTATGCTTGCCGTGCCACAACTAGCTCTGCATTTTCTTTTGGTGACTCAGAGGAATCACTCGAAGAGCATGCTTGGTTTAAAGGCGGCGGTCGTAATCCTTTACGCCCTGATCATCAGACAAATCCCGTGGGAATGAAAAAAGCAAACAGATGGGGATTGTATGACATGCACGGGAATGTTGGGGAATGGTGCCATGATTGGTTTGGTTTGTATCCATCAGTTTTTGTCGACGATCCGCAAGGGCCACGAAGCGGCTCAGTACGGGTGTTCCGAGGCGGCAGTTTTAAAAGTGAAGCCGTTGATTGCCGGTCAGCGCGTCGCGAAGGGGACCATCAAATGTTTCGAAACCTAGACCTCGGCTTCCGAGTGGCCTTGAGTCCGTCTGCCAACCAGCCGAAAGAGGTCACGAAAAGCAAAGATTTGAAAACAGTTCCAAATGAGATCGCCAACAGCACCGAAGTGAAAGTAGTTCTGGAATCGATTACCAACAGCATCGGGATGAAATTGCTTTTGATTCATGCTGGCACTTTCACGATGGGTTCGCCCATAGAGGAGATGGGTAGGAATGAAGGCGAGACACCGCATTTAGTCACGTTAAGCAAAGGGTATTATCTTGGCGCTTTTGAAGTGACACAGGAACAATATGGAGAAGTGATCGGCAACAACCCGAGCGCATTCAAGGGAGCGCAGAAAGCCGTAGAGATGGTGAGTTGGAACGACGCTGTTTCTTTTTGTAAGAAGCTATCTGAATTGCCTGAAGAGAAAGCTGCTGGACGGGAATATCGTTTACCAACAGAATCCGAGTGGGAGTACGCATGCCGCGCTGATAGTACCACCACATATAGTTTTGGGGAAACTGCGGAATCGCTTGGGGAGTATGCATGGTTTGGTGAAGGTCCTGAAGGTAAGACCCATAAAGTGGGATTGAAAAAGCCAAACCGATGGGGATTGTATGATATGCACGGGAATGTTGGCGAGTGGTGCAACGACCGTAGTAGTAAATACTCAACAGTTGACGCTACCGATCCTCAGGGGCCAAGTGAGGGCGAATTCCGAATATTCCGTGGCGATAGTTTTTTTGGAGACGAGAATGACTGCCGATCGGCTCAGCGAAGTGCGCAGACCGCGACGAGTCCTGGACTCGATATCGGCTTCCGCGTCGCCCTGAGTCTGCCCGCCAAACAACCGGAGTAGGTATCATCCAAGTAAGCTGTGTAGAATACTTCCCGTTGGCCTTTAGAAGTTTTGGCAGGCTTGCCGATTTTTGAGAAACTAGGGTTTTGGCGAATCAGGCAACCGATCCAAGTCCGCCAAAATTCAGAACGGTTGGGCGGGCTTTTTTTATGCTATCGATACCAGCCTGGCTTCCATGAGTCGCTGTGTTTGCGAATGTGTTCGTTCTTGATCGGCTTTCCTTCGATCAAGACGTTGTTGCCCACTA
>JAYVHY010000086.1:0-2262 GCA_043770615.1 Armatimonadota bacterium
AGCACGTTAAGGAAGTTAAGTCGACTTCGGCTCCGGTTAGCCGAGCCGAAGCTAACGCCGTATTTGCGAAGGCATGGAAGGCACTTGCGACGGGACTCAAAGCAAAAGGAACCAATCCGGTTAAGATTCCTGTTGACAAGAATCCCATCACGAAGAATGAAGTATTGGCGGCGTTTAACGCCTTCGTTACGCAAACGAGACCGATGTTCAAACGGTCGGCAACTAGGGTGGCATTTAATGTTGCAAGGGTCCGTAAGGATTTGGATATGAAAGGATTTGGGAAGTTGATTGAGGAAGGATTCGTGATGCCAGTTGGTCCGCTGGTAACCGGTAAGAACGGAACACTTTCTACTTTTGAATTTGGTGACGCGGTTGGAGTTCTCATGCTCAGAATTGCCGATTTGGCGCATCTTCCTTCTCGGAAATTTACTCCAGCACTGATGCCCGATGGCGGCTAGTTGTGTCGTAACCACACCTGCATGTAACTTTTTCCTTTGCCGTTCCAAGTTCGATAAGGAACGAGGTTCATGGTTCCTTGCTTCGTTGCCGGGTCAGCAAACTCCTCGAAAAGTTCTCCATGTTGAGAAGGCGTCTCGCGAAGCACCGAAGCCTGAAGGACCGTTGAGCCATCCGGGCATGTTTTGTTGGTCGTCCTAATTTCATTTCCCAGGTCAAGCGTGGCAAGTTGGGGAGCGGTTTCGAGAGTGAATTCTTCTCCGCAATAGATGGATGGACCGAATGAAACGGCGAGTCGGCCGACATTATCCATGACCATTCGGTGCGATTTATGCATCTTTACGTTCATTTCAAAATCGAGTGTGAGGACAGTATTGTTTGACCACTCGTGTTGGAAAACCATGAAGCCATTTTCGTATTCCGCACCCTCAGTTGAATTAGGGAAATCGACGTTTATTTCGTCGCTCCAGTCGGGGATCCGAATAGCGAGCTTCTTTTTGTTGGGTTTGCCGGAGAAGCCGATGGATACTTTGCCATCATGGGGATAGTTGGAGTCGATCTTCATGACAAGTCCGTCGGCGAGACTGAATGTCCCGGCAATAGGCATTCCGATATGAATGGTGTGTTCGGATTCCCAAAGCGCATATTGGACGATGCTTCCGACGAATCGCGCCACGTTTGGCGGACAGCAAGCGCAGCCAAACCACTTTTCCCGCTCGTTCCCGGCTCGGCTTTCGAGTGGATTATCGTAGTAGTAAAGGGTTGTGTCGAGTGACACGCCACTGAGGACGCCGTTGAGGGTTACTCGTTCGAGAACATCGAGGTACTCGGCACTACCAGAAGCTTCGAACATTCGACGTCCCCACATTGCAAGCGCGATTCCCGCGCATGTTTCGGCATAGGCGTTTAAGTTAGGCAGATCATAGTCATCAGTGAATCCTTCGTTGGCACCGGTACTACCGATTCCTCCCGTGATATACATTCGCTTTTCGGTGAGGTTCTCCCATATTGTGTGGATGGCGTCAAATAGCCCTTTATCTCCCCGGCGATCCGAACTCATTGCTGCGGCAGCGTACAGGTATGCAGCACGAACCGAATGCCCCACGATTTGGGTCTGCTCTCGAATTGGCTTGTCGTCCTGGGCGTACGCTCCATCATAGAGACCTTTCTTGACGATTAGGGCGTTGGCGGCACGAAACTTGGTTTGTAGCTCAGGATCGGCGACTTCTGGCTCAAAAGGTGATGGTCGTTGACCGCGAATGTCGATCATCCAGTCGGCAAGTTCGGCAAACTGGAGGTCGCCAGTGACTTCAGTCATTCGGTATAGCGCAATCTCGATTTCTGGATGTCCGCAGAAGCCTGGCTTCTTGTCGGGGCCGTAAGTTGCCTTGATACAGGCGACTGCTTTTCTGGAGACGTCCATCAACCGATCATCGCCAAAAATTTCTTTGAGGGCGACTGCGGCTTCGAAGAGATGCCCGAGGCAGTACATCTCGTGCATGTTCGTCAGATTTCGCCACTGGAGATGTGGGTGATTGACTTGGACATGGGTGTTTAAATATCCATCTTCAGCTTGGGCACCTTCGATTGCCTTGATCGCGGTTTCGATGATTTCGGCGATCTTTGGGTTGGGTCTGAGCTTTTGGACATAGATCGCACCCTCAAGTAGTTTGTAGACATCGCTATCGTTGAATCGATATCCTTCGTAAGTTCCACTTTCTTTCCTGGCGGCGCGATAGAAGTTCTCCAATCGCCCGGTAGTAACGATTTGATCCCATTGGCTTGATATTCCCTTGTCGGAGAATT
>JAYVHY010000087.1:0-11566 GCA_043770615.1 Armatimonadota bacterium
GGACTATCGAAGATATCGAGCCTCGTTTTGGATTCCTGCAGGGCGGCACTTAAGTTAACAATGTATTGTTCGATGTGTTGACCGGCCGGGCCATAGTAGCCAAGACAAAATTCATGGATGGTTTTGGGAACATCGACATTCGGATTCCACATGAGTTTCGATAGCAAATAGGCTTTGAGTTCGGAAAACTCGTGACCGGGCGATGTATTGGTCTGCTCGAAAATCTGGCGGACGCCATTTTTGACAAAGAACTGGATGTTTGGCTGAAGGGTAAATAGGTTTGGAAAGGGAGCCAGAAAGTGGTTGAAATTAACGGTGTAATCCCACAAGTAGATGTTACTTGTGATCTTTTTCCAGTCGTTGATGTCTTTGACAAAGTCCTGGGTTGTCGGGTTCGTTTCGATTGGTTGAGCTCGATCGGCTTCGATGGTGCAAAGGACAATCTGGACGTTTTTTTCCGGCTTGGTTAACCTTGGGGCTCTTCTCGACCACTGGTAGGCAAGGGTCGAAATAGTTTCGTTTGGGAATTGCTTTACAATCTTGTTGATTAACCGAAGTTGAGCTCCCGCAGGCGACCCTTCGGCGATGTTGACATCATGACACTCTTTACATTGGCAATAGGACTCATTGTCGTTCTGGCTGACCGACCAAACATGTTTTGCCGGTTGAGCAATCATTTCCTGCTTCAGTTTTGCGACAATTATTGGAACAATCTCAGAGTTCGATGGGCAGAGCTGAATGGGAGAACGTCGACCATTGGCATAGGCAAAGTATTCCGGATGACTTTCGAACCAGGCTGATTTCGGAACGAGCTTCTCAAATGTGTGGACGAAGTATCCGGCACCGTACATTTCGCTGGTACTGTTCCCTCGAGTCCAATCAAGATAATCCGGATCTTTGGAGAAGTCTCCGTTTACGACTCGAAAATCGATGGCAGGATTTTCAACATCGTAGACATTTTTGACTTTGAGACTAGATTGCTGAGGAAAAACGTATGCGGTTGGGCTGAAACATCGGCAATCGAAATACTTTTCGAGAAGATGAACTACGCCATAAATGGCTCCTTTTCTTCCACCGGAGACAATTGAAAGGGAAGTACCGCTAGTGTAGACGCCGAATCCGTCTGGCTCCAGGGACTTGTTCGACTCAGGATGAGGCAAGTTTATTCCTCGACCTAAGGTGATCTTAAGTTCGCCATAGTAACCTCGGCTCCGTTTGACGGTATCTTCCAGGAATCCGATATTGACGCACGAACTCGATCCTCGTGACTTGCTGACAATGATCGGCAATTTGCAACCGGTCATCTTCTGAACGCTCGACTGTAGAATCATCGCTGCCCTCATGTTGATTTCCGAAGTCGAACTATTGGGTTCTGAACTCGCGACGAAGATTTTTGCTGTCGGCTGTTTGTTGATGACCAAAGTACAGATATCAGCACGCTGATATCCCGCAATCAAGAAACTAGCAATCAGTCCGATCAAAGCCATCGCACTACGTTACCTTTTGAAGAGGCAGTGCTTAGACATCGGATTAGGCCGGTTTTACCCCTTCTCAAGTTCTAACGCCGTTTCTTCGCCGACCTGATTCACGAAGTAAATGGTGTCTTTGAGGGCGATGACCGAGGCGTCAGTCTTCTGTGGGGTTGCGGACAAGGTTCCGGCATCAAAATGGGCTCCGAATCGGATGACGTAAATACCCTTCGCGTCTTTAAACACGTAGAAACTCCCCAATTTTTTTGGTAACTGCCAGTGTTTTCACCAATTGCTGCTCAGTTGGAGGCGATGTACCTGTCGTCAGAACGCTGGTATAGATTAATTGACCAGCTAGTGGTCCCAATGGGCTAGAGCTGATGCTCACAAAAACCTGGCGCTTACGGTTGTTCGGATGGTCAAATACACCAGTAAAGCTTAGTCCACTTTTGGATTTTTCAAATTTAAGCTCGGTCGCGGTTAGCGCGGCTGACATCAAAGCTTCAGACTTCGCCTTAGCCTCGGCGTCTTGTTGTTTAGTCACAAAACCGATGGACATTGCGGCAAAGGCAATCATTGTAGACATCCTAGAATTTATCCTCCTGACCTGGGTTCAGCTCTTTCTCGACGTCGTCGCCGGTTGTGGCGGCAACATTGATGCAGTATGCTGCCGCTTCGGGGGTCGAGTTCAGGGGCATCGAAACTGCATACCGAATTCGATATAATTTTTGGGCAGTTGAAGGTAACTCGTAGATCAGTCCTCCGATCTTGAATCTCTTTTGAAAGATGGTGAGAAGTTGTTCCGTGGTTGCGGGCTTTTCTGATTCCCAAACGAGACCAAAAACCTCGTTGACCTTTAATGATCGATATTCATTGCCAGCTTTACGAATGAAGACTTCTTGCTTTCGACTAGAATCGGCAATATTGAATTTCAGACTGTAAAAACTCTCTAAATTCTTGTACTTAAGTGTGGTTGCCTTCATCAGGTCGTCGATGGAGTTTTGAATCGGCGTGCCTTGCTGAAACGTACATGTGGCAATGGCAAATAGTGTGAAACATGACATAAGATCGTAATTCCTCAGACGATTATAGTCAGTCATGGGTTTCTGTGATTCGGGATAAACATAGTAATTGGCTCACATCAATTTGAAACTTTCGCGATTTTCACCAGGATGGGATCAATTGGAGGAGTAGGTTTTCTGTAGAAACCTTTCCTCACTTCTGCTATGGAATTTCGGTTGAATTTGAATTAATAACCATCTAGAGACGCGAACAAAACTGCTTGACACCTAGTGTAAGCTTTACTTACCGTGACAATAAGTTCAGTTTATCAAGCAGTGCTGGTAGGGATATCACTTGGATGCCTTGTGGCTTGTGGGCGAACCGATGGAAGTTCAGTGAAACGCAATGTTCCGGTTGATATTCTTCATTCCGATCCGGGACTCAAGAACTCGAATCCTCATCAAAACTTAGATGCTTCAAAGGGATCCGTGAAGACTCCGGCTAAGAGTGCGGTTAAATCATTTTTGTTTGAAAATCCTTCGCCAGAGTGGACTGTCTCCGAGACTCCATCGGGCGACGGAACATTTACAAAGGCTAGTTACAAGTTGGGAGGAGCCAATGTGCAATGTAGCGTTACGAGCATTGGCTTGCCTGCAACGGGGAAAGATGCTGCTGAATTGGTCAAAGAATGCGAAACTGGCTTCGCCCAAGGAATGGCAAAACGTCCAGAATTCAATCGAGAGTGGATATCCAAGGGATTCTCGATTAGTCGATATGCCGACCCGGACAGCGGTGACGTTGTTGCCTGGTGTATTTCTGATTCTTGCAAGGTCCGCCTTAAATTTTCTTTTGGTAAAGGAACTGTTTCACCTGACAATGTGAAAGCGGCCGACTTGGCAATTGATGAGTTCTTCGTCAAGAACCCAACTGGCGGAGCAAATCTCAAATAGTCACTCCTGATTAGCTACAATAGAACCATGAAATCTTTTTATCTTGGGCTCATTTTCGCCATCGGCACTGGCCTTATCGCGACTGGATGCGAGCCAATTAAGAAGGAGCCTGAAGTCACCGGAAATAGTCCGTTGACCAATAGCTCAAACGGAGAATCTTCCGCGTCGAAAGGTGCAGGCGAGGCATCCAACTCTGTTTCAAAGGCCGCGATTTCGCCGGCAGAATTGGAAAATAGGAAGGTGCAATTTGAACAAATGCAGAAGAGCCTTCATGCGGTTGCAGGAATTGAAACTTCAAAGAAAGGACCTGAGTTTGATTACAAGTTTGTTTTGCCAAGTGACGATTGGGAGAAAACATCTCATGCCGGAGGAGATAGGAAGTCTTCGGTTTGGTTATTTACGGCAAAAAAGTCGGGGCTGAAGATACTTGTTTCATGTGCGGGTGTCAAAGAGGATCCGGCCTTTGCAAATTCGGCTCTCCAGGTATACGAGGCATCCAAGAAGCGACAACCGGAAGTTACTCGCGAGTGGAAAATCGGGAACTTTACCTTGCGAAGATCGTTTATAGGATTTGTGGACGATCGGCATGGCGAAGTGACTGTATCGGCTTTCTCACCAATCTGCACTCTGGAGTTTAATATCGCGGGTGCATCTATTGACCGAGACGAACTGATCAAGTTTGCCGACGATGAAATTAGCAGATTCATCACGAAAAATCCGAACGGCGGGTTTCCTGCAAAATGAGAACCTATTTGGAACAATTCATGCAGAATAGATTAACAATGAAAATATCGGCTACTCCTTATTGCTTACTCATGGCGATTCCAATTTGCCTGGCGAGCTGCGGAAAGAAGTCTGGACCCGATCAGACAATTGTCATGCCGTCGGCTGAATACACCATAACCGACCATGAACCCGGGACTCTGAACCTCTCAAAATGGAGCATCGAATCTAAGTCCGGGACAACATTCTTAGTTGGAAGCTACGTTCGAAAAAATGCTCCGGTCGAAGTTATCGAAAATATAGACTCTGTTAGGAAATTTCTAATTTCCTCTGCACAGTCATTTTCAATGTTCAGTCGGTATTGGAAGAATGGAGAATTTAGTGTTAATCGACAATTTGCTCCAAAGTCGAACACTGACTTAGAGACTGGTATGGTTAATGCGATAGCCGAAACCCAGGAAAGAGCGTTCACTTTTACGGTAACCGATCCAAATCTGAAGCAAGAAGAATTAACCAAAGTTGCGGATAAGTTTATCGATGACTTCACGAAAGCGAATCCAAAATAATTGGCACTTTCTGGCAAAAAATCCCCTCTCAGTATGTCTGCCGAGAGGGGATTTCTATTTATCTGGTTGCCAGAGTGAAGTTAAACGTTCGGTTGTACGAGTTGTCCAAAGCTCGAATACTGAGCCGAGCCGAGATCTTTCCATTTCGATCCGGGCTGCCGGTCAACAGAATTTCCCATCGCTTGTCAGACCTATCATCCATCGTTCCAATAGCCTTGAGTGAACTAAGATTAAGGTCGTACGTTCCCTTGAAGGAGATTCTGAATCCGCTGCCCCTTCGTGGCTCGAGCCAGCCTTTCACATCGTCCGAATTCTTGACTCCTCGCGTCAATGTAACGGAGAGTTCGTGAGAAGTAATACTTCGGTTATCGGTCTCAATATCAGCCATGCCAAGGTAGTCTCCTCGTCCGAATTGATGATCAGGGTTAGCACGGTTACCGGATCGTGGCTGAACATTGAACGTAAACTTGCCGTCCCAGCGATTACTATCCTGGCCAGTTGCACTGACCACAACGGTATAGACACCCGGAATAGTAGTACGCACATCATGGGTCGAACTTGCATATTCATTGAGCAACAATTCAACGCTCTGGGACTTGCTATACACCCTTGATCCGTTTGGTGCCAGTACCTCAATATTTGCGCTTCCTTGTCCTCTCAAATTTTGCGTATCCGACATAAGAAGGCCAACGTAAACTGGAACCATATCTCCGGCTTCATTTCGATCTTTGTTCGTTAACCGAATTAATCCATCAAGTTTGAACCCTCGCTGATACTTGGTTCCATTGTCATTTCTCAGACCTGTTTTTCGCCTCATCTGAATATAAACAACCGTATTGGAGGTATCCGTTCTTGGTCGGAAGTTGAGTGTCTTTGTAACGGTATCAAAGTCGCGACTGGTAACTGCGAGTTCGAACCGACCACCGCTCATGGAACCTGGAATTTCGTATTGAGTGATTCCTTCTCCTCGGGATCGGAAACTGTCGCGCTTGCCGGTCTCATTGGTAAAGACCTCGATATTTGCGTTCGAAATGGGTTCGTTTCGATCATCGCTCAAAAGCACAAATTGAATGGTTGGACGGCGAGTTGTTCGAAGACGAAGATCAAGATTACCTGTGCTCGTTCGGTCGCTTACAACATAGGTGGTTGATGTGCTACCGCGGTTCTCGTCAGAGGCAAAGACAAGGTAGCGACCGGGAGAGAGCATTTGCTCGACCTCACCGTATCGGTTGGTAGAAACCGAGTAATCACCCCGTCGGTTATTTGAACCAAATGGTCCGAAGAACTTGACTGATGCATTTTGGACGGGCTGCCCTGAATTGTCACGAACCAATGTCATGACTCGAGTATTGTCACCTCGTTGAGCGAGGGCAACACCTGCAATTGATGCGACGGTGACGATGGCCGAAAGTAATCTAATTTTCATGATTGACCCAGTTTTTTGAACTTAATCAATAATATAGACGACTATTTTCAGCAAGCGTATCGGATTCCCGAAAAACCGGTAGGTCTATAGAGCTATCCCAAGTTCCTTGGATGAGGACAAGGTTAATCCAAATAAGCAGGCTTAGGTAATGGCTTCAGATTCTTGATGATGCTTTGCCGTTGGGACTCCAAAAAAGGCGGCAGAGCAATACCTTCACCTAAGTGGTTGGAGTCTTCGTCGCTAGCAAAGCCAGGACCATCAGTCGCTAATTCAAACAAAACTCCACCCGGTTCTCGAAAATAGAGACTATGGAAATAGAAGCGATCGATATAGCCAGATGTTCGTATACCGAACGATTCTATTTTATCCTTGTAAGCCAGAAGTTCCTCATCATTTCGAACTCGAAATGCCACATGATGAACACCACCTGCTCCAACCTGTCCAAATCCAGATTGATTCGGATCACGAACAAGAAGTTCAGAGGAGTAATCGTCTCCGCGCACCACGAATCTAGTCCCATCCACGTTTTCGTATCCAAGCACATCGGTCAAAACTCGTCGGGTGGCGTCTGGAAATCGACTACCTAGATCAACGCCATGGATCCCTTGAATCGCAACGTCAATCGGAATATTTTTGGTCCAAGGCACGACTTCAAAAGCCAAACCGGTTGAATCTATAAGGGCAAGATGTTGTCCTTCTCCATCAACAAAAGTTAGTCGTTCTCGATCGGTCAAGTCCGTGTCGCGTTGAGACGTCACACCATGCTCGCTCAATCGATTCGACCACCAATCTAATGATCCACCTGGAACCCTAAGGGTCGTCAATCCAACCGTCATCGGACCAGGACGGTTCGGTTGAATAGTCGGCCAATCAAAGAATGTGAGATCGGAACCGGGCGAGCCAACTTCGTCGGCGTAAAATAGGTGATAAGCGGAGACGTCATCCTGATTGACACTCTTCTTAACCAATCGCATCCCCAATACGCCGGTGTAGAACGCCAAGTTCTCAACAATTTTTGCGCTAACCGCAGTTACGTGATGAATTCCAAGAACATTCATTGAGTAATTCCTAACACGCACATTGCGGCGTTATGTCCCGGAATTCCACTAACCGCTCCTCCGCGTACAGCTGATGCACCGGCACGAAACACCCGAGGGAACTCCGTCTCAACTCCCCAAGTGCCGACGTCTTCAGACTGTTCAGCAAACGGCCACGACAACTGGTTATGGAAAATGTTGCCAAGGTCGAGATCTATTTCCTTCTCCAAATCCTGGGGGGTCTTAGTTTCGATGCAAGGATTTCCGTCTTTGTCCATAGCAAGACAGTCAAGAAACGGTTCATCACAGATTCGGTCGAGGCCTTCCAAATAAAGTTGCTTGACCTGTTCTCGCCTAGCATCATGATCTGACTCAAATAGCCTGTAAGGCATATCGAGTCCAAACAAGGTTAAGGTCTGATATCCCTTCGCTAGCAACTCTGGACTCAAAATGGATGGATCGGTCAAGGTATGGCAGTACATTTCGCCTGGTGCCGGATTGGGAATTGCTCCGCCTTTTGCCCTTTCGTAGCTAATCAGCATTTGCTCATAGCCTTCGTCAATATGAAATGATCCGGCGAACGCTTCCTCTGAACTGACGCCTTTGGCCCGAACTTTCGGGAGCCGTTTCAAAAGCATATTTATCTTTACTACTGATCCTTCGTCATTGGGCTCAGGATTCCAGGTTTGTCCTAATAGCTTGGCAAAAGTTCTTGGGCCAGCATTGATCAGGACATGCGTAGCTCGTATGTCCATTGCTTTGCCATCTAACTCAAAAGTCACAGAATGAAGGTCACTACCCAATTCAATATTGGTCACTGTTGACGATGTTCTTAATTCGACTCCTGAGTTCCGGCATGTCTCAACTAACGAGGTAACCAGCGAGCGCATACCTCCGACCGGAACTCGCCACTCTCCATCGCCATTTCCAATGATGTGATAGAGGAAGCAACGGTTTTGAATCAAGGTCGGGTCGTGCGGATGCGAAAAGACGCCGATTTTACCATCGGTCATCAGTAACCCACGAAGAGCATCGTGCTCGGCGTATCGTTCTAGCGCATTTCCTAAAGGTTCTTCTACAAACGACTTCCATGCTTCTTGTTCAACCGAAGAAGTCATCTTGGCCGCAAGATCACCCTTAGACTTTAATGGTTGGAGCAACGTTGGCCAAACCTTGCGAGCAATTGCACCCTCCAACTCCATCAATTGCTGATACTTCGTCCAGGCATGATCACTGCCGGTCATTTCACGCATCGAGTCTTGCGAGCGAGTCTGGTCCACGTTTGAAATCACCAACCCGCCATTTCCATCATAAGGAGTGAAAGATGCAGTACGACGCTGGATGGTTTGAAAGGTTAGCCCGAGATCATCCACAATCTTCTTCGGAAACAGGGAGATCAGATAGGAGTATCGAGAAAGCCACGCATCATAGTCGGGAAACACTTGTTGGGACGCAGTTGCTCCACCAAGCGTATCGTTTCTCTCCAGCACTAAAACCGACTTTCCCGCTCGGGCCAAATACGCAGCCGCGACCAAGCCGTTGTGACCACTCCCGACGATGATGGCATCGTAGGATATTTGGGGTTGATTGGTGGACATGCAATAAGTTTAACTGAACGCAAGGTTGATTTCAAAACGAAATCCAATGTCAAGACCGTGCGTTAAGTCGCTTAAGCTCACCGATCAGAAAATCGATATTCATGAATGGGTCACCGCCCGTTCTCTTCCAGCGGACTTTTCCTTGCTTATCAATCAGAATGGTCGAATGAAGCTCGATGTTTTCAAAGTCATCGTAGGATGCAAATCGGCGGGCATTTTCGTGGTTGTTGTCGCTAAGGAACGTCACCTTGACTGGGTTCAAAATCAGAGATTGCTTAAGAGCCGCTGGTGTCTGGCTACAGACTCCTAAGACCACCGTATTTTGAGCCTGAAAGTCGGACATCTTGTCGTTGATTGCCTTAAGCTGACCAACACAATGAACACACGCCTCGCCCAAGAAGTACACCAATAGGACGTTCTTGCCCCGATAATCAGACAGACGAACTCGCTTTCCATCAACATTTGTGACGTTCAGCTCCGGTGCAGTAAATGGCTCCCAATTGCTCGGACCAAACGACTTCAAATCGTTCGGTCGATAGGTTCGCTCCTTTGCCGGAGTATTGGCGATCGGAGTTGGATGCGGATACAGCTTTCGAACACTTTCTACCCACCGCAACCTCGGATCGGCATTAGACCAAACATACGCAAACCTTCCGGCGTATTGCTCAGCCATATCCTTTGAATTGATTGCATCGTACGCCAGAACTAACCCGGCAAGGCTAAAACCGTCATTTTGTTCGTACTCGAGCGCTCGCTCGTAGTACGAGATCGCCGTCTTAAACATTCCTCGCTTAAGAAAGTGATCTCCAAGCAGGCGAGAAATCGGCCAAGCCTGGGTTGGAGGGTCGTTCGCATATCCACCATTCTTCCGATTCTTTTGTTCTTGTTCGTCAGCCAAGATAAGGAGCTTTTCACCTTCTTCAATCTTATTGTCTGCAATGTAAAGCATGCCCTTTGCCAGCTGAACGATCGTCGAGGTTTTCTTGGTGTCGCCCACTAAGTCTTCTAGTTCAAGAAGATGAGCCCTTGCTTCGTCCAGGCGTCCGAGCCCGGTCAAGGCCATTGTCTCGACATAGATTTTTCTCGTTCGACTACTGTTATCGCGAGTGTCCCAATCGACAAAGCCAGGGGTCATGATTTCTTTCCAACGTTCGAATTTGATCAAAGCTCGTTGAAGAGCTTGCCGACCTGGCGAAAGCAAACTTCCTCGTTGTCCCGAGTCGGTATTGAAGTCAGGATCACGAGGGGAGCTGAGAAGGTCTCTCGCGCCTTGAATCGAGGCATTCGCCATTCCGAGTTGCTCCTGGATGTAACAAAGGTAGTTGCGGTTGTGGGGGAAGTTCCATGCCTCGAACGGTAGAGCCAACCGATCATTCATGTATTTCAGTTCAGTTCGAGTTGCCGAATCCATTGCGATTGCTGCTTCATGCCACATTCCAATCTTGCTGTAAATGTGTCCGGGCATGTGGAGGGCGTGTCCAACGCCAGGTGCAGCTTTTCCGTAGAGTTCACACGCCTTTATCGCTCGGAGCGATTCCTTGTCATCCCAGTTGTGGATGCTAGCGTGGAGAGCACCGGGATGCATCGGGTTCTTTGCCAAAACTTCTTGGACGAGGTTTTCATTATCGTGTGGCTTTCCTTTGCCAATGTTGAAGAGAGCGATGACTGCCTTCGCTTCAATGTCGTCGGGATACTTGGCGACGATGAGTCTGAGCTTTTCGACCAGTTTGGTATCTCCGCCTTTTTTGACTGCCGAATCCCATGCATCAATGTGCATTTTTTCTTTGTCGGAGACCAAATCTGCCCGTTTGACTGCCTCCTGAAGAAACGTCTTGTACCGACCGTATTCCTTGTCGTTGTAAGACCCTCCTCCTCCAAGCGAGAACCAAGTGAAACCAGATCGAGCTAAGCCCAGATAAGCCATTGCACAGTCGGGATCAAGCTTGAGGCACCACCGAAACGATCGCTCAGCTTCTTCAAACCAGAAAGAATGAAGCAACGCGTTTCCTTGATTAAACCATTGCTGAACCTCTTTGCTCTTAGAAGTTATTGGAAATGGAGCGTCGCCTACTCCGGGAATCAGCCACGGCTTTGTTCGCATTCCTGAATCAAATGCGCCTCCATGAGATGAGTGTCCGGGCGAATCGTCTGCCAATCCGGCACATGTGAGAGCGAAAAGAACGGCGATTGCGAGGGTCTTCATTGACTTAGGGATATGTTATCAGAGTTAAACCAGTTCAATAGTTCAATGACCAGCAATTTCTCACATGAATTAAGTTGCCGTCAAGCGCCAGAGCTGAATGGTAACATTCCATTCAGATGAAAGTCATTTCCTTTTCCTCGGCGTTATTGGTTGCGGCTTTCGTTTTCTCTGCCGATGAAACTTCAGATGCTCGGAAGGCAATTGAAGTAAAATTTGCCGTAATTAGCAAAGCATTTGCGGCCAAAAATGTTAAGGCTTTCGAAGCAGCGTTTGCCGAAGACTTCAAATCCAAGGCTCCCGGGAAACCAATGGTTGGTCGAGCGGAAGTATTGAAAGGCTTCGAGACCCAGATGAAGTTGATGAGCGACGTCAAATGGACGCAAAAAATCAAGACTTTTAAACTAGAAAGAGATGTCGCCTACGTGACCTTTGATTCCGAAATGAAATCGAAAATTGATGACGAAGACGGAAAGAAACACGATTTTAGGCTCGTCAGCAAAACCAAGAATGAATGGGTGAAAGGGAAGTCTGGTTGGTTGGTTCGTTACTCAGAATCGTTGGAGATCAAGATGTGGTACGACGGAACGGAAGT
>JAYVHY010000088.1:0-11493 GCA_043770615.1 Armatimonadota bacterium
GCAAGCAACCAGCGCGATAATAATCCCAAAAACTGGTGCCTTGTAAAGCCCGCCCAGAATGTCGGAAACCTGGGTGTACTGACTCACCGATGAAAGGTATGCCCCGCTGGGAACTCCTTCGTTTACCGCCACGAGCCAACCGCCAAACGAGCCCGCCCAAACGCAGGCGAGACCCAAAATTGGCATCATCAAAACCGTCGCTACAACTCGGGGGACCACAAGATAATTGGTCGGATGTACGCTGAGCATCTTGAGAGCATCGATCTGCTCGGTAACCGCCATGGTGCCAATCTGGGCCGCCATCGCCGATCCACACCTTGCGGACACCATGATTCCTGCCAAAACTGGTCCAATTTCCCGGGTCATCGAAAGGGAAACCGTCGCTCCAACAAAAGTGGTCGCCCCGTATTGAAGGAGAAACGTGCTGATGTACAGGCTGAGTACTGCCCCACTAAAGAAGCCGGTCAAAACGACAATCGGAATCGAGTTAACGCCAACGAAGGCCATCTGGCTCAGGGTTTCTTTGACTTCAAACCTACTGGTAAGCAACCGTCGGATGGTATCGGCAAAGAGTATTGATAACTCACCAACAAAAACAAAAAAGGCGTCGAATGGCCGAACCAAGTCCGCTACAAACCCTTTTTCTGCTCGCGCCATACTCGTAAGAATAGCATGGACAAGGCTCAAAGCTCAAAGGTCAGAGCACAGAGAGTTTTCAAAAACGTGGTTATCGGCAACATTCATGCTCCTGGCATCGCCTGGCGAGCCACGATCGTGGGCGGGATCACTGTCGTGGCATGCTTAGCCGACCCCTGCGAAGCTGAGAGTCTAAGCATGTTTAAGTGACGGCAAGCCACTGCCGTGGGAGGGACTAAATTGTGGCACTGGAGACGCGAAGCGACCAAACCGACATCTGCGTTGACGGAGCCCGCCGAAGCTACGAGGAAGAGCTGCGAAGCAGCCAAAGTTGCGAAGGCGAGACAGAGTGACGCTGGGCCGGCGCGCCGTAGCGCTTGCGCGCAGGAGTGAGAAGCCAGTGTCTGGGCTTGGGGCCAGTCGTTGACAACGCCTTGGGGATGACGAGTCGAGGATGCGTAAACGTGTTATTACATTCAAGAGAATTGGTGTTAGAACGAGTTTGGCTGCAAATTGAACACTGCTTTCTTTCCACTGGCTTCCCCCAGCCTCACTCCGTTCAAGGCAGAGGTCGGAGCCAGTGCCACTCCAAGCTCCTTATATTTAAAGATTTTAACCCTGCCCACGAAGTGGCTGGCCCGATGCGGCGGACAAGGCCCAGTGTCGAGACGTCGTAAGTAGGACCACACCATGCTGATCCAGCAAGCGCAAGTGTTTCGCGCTCTCAGTATCAAAAAACAAACAAAATTTTATGAAAAAAATCTTGCTATATATCGACAGATAGCATATAGTGTCTAATACAGATGAACAGAAAATTTGACAATGGAAGCGATTTATTAAGGGGAAATACTCCATCACTCGTACTTGCAGTAATACTCAATGATCCGGCTCACGGCTACGCTATTGTGAAGCGCATTGCCGACTTGTCTGAGCAGGGTCTTTTGATGAAGCACGGGACCTTATATCCTGTTCTCCACGCATTGGAAAGGGATGGGTTGGTTTGTGGAGCATGGGAACATCCTGAAAGTGAACGCCCCCGAAAGGTCTACTCGATCACCGAGGCTGGTCGGACTGAGCTTGCTCGGCACACTTCGGAATGGAAGCGCTTTGCATCTACAATAAATAGTGTTTTGGGGGTCTCGTTTGAACCCGGTTAACCCACAAATCGAAGGCTATATCGAGAAGCTTCTCAACCCTCTTAAGCACATCCTTTCGCCTGACCAGTTGATGGAGGTTCGAGCCAATACTCTTTTCCACATTGAGTCTCGCGTTCAAGATTTTAACAATCATGCCGACCCAGTTGGAACTGCGCTAGGAGAATATGGTGATGCAGAAAGCAATGGAATGTTAATGCTTGACGAATATTGCCGAGGAACAAAATCGGTGTTCTTTGCCAGGACCTCTTTATCCGCTACTTGGTGGTCTTTTGCTTTGTTCGGCATCGCCCAAGCCATAACGCTGCTCTTAATCGAAATTAGTTTGCTTTGGCCCGGAGGAGCTGATCTGGCTCCGGTCGCATTCGGTTCGATGTATCTTGCACCAATATTAGCAGGCGGATTCGCAGGTCGCTTCGTCCCCACGGGAAACCTTCGAGCCCTCGGACTAGCTTTGCTCGCGCTCATCCCCCATGCCGTGATATCAGTCTTTCTGATTTCGCCGTATATCTCAAGCGCTCATTTTATCTATCGGGCTCCACTTTTATGGATTCCGATTGGAGCGATCTCTCTTTCGCTATCGGCGTGGTTGCGCCGAAATCGCCCTTATCGTCATCGAAACTCGCAACTCCTCGGAGAAACTTAAATGAAACGTGCTTTCAGCCTTATTGAAATTCTCGTCGTTACGGCAATCATCGCATTACTTGCAGCCCTCCTCTTTCCAGTTTTTGCCCAAGCAAAGAAGAACGCCTACACCACGACCTGTATCTCGAATTTACGTCAGTACGGGTTGTCCATCCAATTGTATCAGAACGATTTTGAAGATAAGTTGCCAGTCGGAACGATCCTCAAATGGCGCAATCAGAAAGGGGACGGAACTTTCTTTCCGGAGGACTCAACACGAGATATGATTCGTCCGCTGAAGTCCTATGGAGGCGGAGATGCCGCGTTTCGATGCCCGCACAAAAATCAGCTCTTTCTTGCGAGATGGATAGTGCGATTAAACACGAATCCTGGCGAGTCACGCATCATCGAACCATTGCCAAACACGGCTCTTGCAGAGTGCCACCACCATCTCACTCAGGGGTGGTACGGGGCGAGTAACTGGGAAAGTTATGTCGGAGATCCCGCACATCGGGAAGGCTTTCATCTCGTATTGCGGGCAGATGGCAGCGTTGGGAAAGTGAATGCTCATGCGGTGAAACAATACACCTACAAAAAGGTCAATGGAATTGACGTTTGGACACTTTGCAATGAGATTGACGACTGCTATCCTTCGCGTGACGTTTTTCCCGATGAGGCATGGCCTCCTACTTGGAAGGTTTTGCCAGAGGACATTTCGGTCGACTGGAATCGCCCGTGATGATCAGCGGGATGCGAGCAAGGGTATGGGCGGAACAAAGCTAGTCTAAACAAATCTAAGGTCTATATTAGTGGCTCGCCAAGAGTTTTGGTGTTAGAATTGGTTAAGGAACAATATGAACAGGGTGTCTTTTCCACTGGCTTCTTGCAGACTCACCTCAAAAAAGACTGCCCTATTGGCAGTCTTTTTCAAGGACTCTTGTTCAAGTCAGGGGCGGAGCCAGCGTTGCTTCAGCAACGTTCCGTTGCGGAATGCCACACCAAGTTATTTCTTTCTAAGAATTTTAACTAGCCCCACGCCGTGGCTTGCCACCATCGGGAAACTCCAGCATGAAAATAAAGTCAGTAGAGATTACCAAGTTCAAGGGACTAGACCACATCACGGTTAGCGATTGCGGTGCCGTTAACGCCTTCATAGGCAAGAACAACTCCGGCAAGAGCAGCATCCTGCACGCGATCGACATGGCGGGGCTCGCGCTGAGCGTCAACCACTGGGGGCAGTTTCAACCCAAACTTGAGATAAAGGACCTGATATCCGAGACTGGCCAGTTCGAGGTAACCGTCACCTTCGAGGACGACAGCATCGTCCAGGTCAAGTCCACGGACGAGCACGGTCCACAAATCAATCCAGTGGCAAGAGATGACCAGAAATACAAAAGCGTTTTGATCCTCCCCGACACGGGCGCGGGTCTCGTGAATAGGAGGCATCAGACTCCGCACCACGTAATTGCTCATCTCAACGACCGGCGCTACGGCGAGACCAATGCCTTGGAAATCTTGTACGCCATCAAGTACTATTCCGAACGCTCTGAAAGAGGCATGACGCCCGCCACCTACAGATCGTTAATCGACGAGATCATCCACTACTTCCCCGACTTGGAAGATGTCGAAAGCGACCGGACCGAGTTCGATATCTCGACCCTTACGTACAAGGAATATGGCAAGAAGCTTGACATTCTCTATTCCGGGACGGGTCTGAAGCATTTTCTGGACGTACTCCTCAAGGTTACGATTTCTGAAGCCACTATCGTCCTACTGGACGAACCGGAAATGGGGCTGCACCCTGACCTCCAGCGGCGGTTCATGGACTACCTTCAGAAACTTGCCAAGGATAAGGGCATCCAATTCTTCCTCGCTACCCAGTCGCAAGTACTCCTGAACTACGCCGACTCGATGAACTTCTACCGTGTTACGAACGTCGCGGGCCAACGGGAGGCAAACCTTGTCCCAACCGAAACGATCCACACGCTTATCGGCGATCTCGGACTCAGGCCAAGCGACGTGTTCAACCAGGACATATGCCTGCTCGTCGAGGGAGCGTCCGAGGTCGTACTCTTCGAACACCTTATTAGAACGATCTACAAGGACGATTTCGACAAGATTGCCTTCGGGATCCAGCAATACGGCGGCGGGGCGGCGGAGGCGATCCATAACGGTTCGATCTCCGTTTCGAACATCACTCCAGCCCAAAAGTATGTACTCTGGACGCACGACAGGGACGCTCCTCCGGGAGATAAACCGTCACTTTCCGCTGGAAAGTTTAAGCGAAGGATCGAACTGGACGGTTTCGAGTGCCACATATGGCGAAGACGAGAGATCGAATACTACTACCCGGCCTCCGTAATCACTGCGGCCCAGCAGGGTGACGCCGCCAAAGCCGGGAGGGCTCTGGCTATCCTTAAAGGCAACCAAGTGGTAAAGTTCCGAACCATTGCCGAAGCTCAAAATGTGACCGTCCCTTCGGGGACCTACCTGCGACGGCTCCTCAAGACGTATATGACCAAGAAAAGTCATGTGCCTCACGAGTTGAAGACGATTATTGAGCAGACCCTCATTCCTTGGTCGCGAGAAATACTCGGCTAGCCACTTTCGTGGGCGCGATTATCTTGTGTGGCACTGGAGACGCGAAGCGGCCAAACCAACATCTGCGTTGAACAAGAGTCCTTGAAAAAGACTGCCAAAAGGGCAGTCTTTTTTGAAGTGACGCTGGGCCGGCGCGCCGTAGCGCTCCTGTCCGTCGAAGTGCCCTGACGAAGGCTGGATGCGCGCAGGAGTGAGAAACCAGTGTGAAAAGTTGATAGAATTGAATCTTAGAGAGCATCACAGTGAATAAGGTGATTCGACTGGGCCGAAGCAAAGTCAAGCCCACAAAATCAACTCGGGTGCCTCAGTGGCTGACAAGGTTAGACTCCTCCACTGAGAATCCAATAGCATGGCGCATTAACCAATTTCGGTTGTATTGCCGGTCATACAGCGTGCACTTTCTGAGCTTCCATAGCTTCTCCCGCATCCTTTGTTGCTTTTTCACGGAACATTGGGCGCATTCCTGACGTATAGTACGGTATTCAGATATCTACTATATGTGTATTGTTCGACCGATGACCTATCAAGTTTCGCCACATTTCAAAAAAGTAAGTACTAAAGTGCTGAGCTACAAAATTGGAATTATGTAAACAAATTTCAAAAAAAGCAATTTTGCATAAAACATCAAAAGCGTTAAGTTCAAATGGGTTCAAGAAAACACCGCCCCAACCCATCCCGCATAGCACCCGCGTCCGACCCACATACCGCCCCCGTTCAACCCAATTTGGAGATGATTTGAAGAGTGTCGATTCTTCAAAATCCACCCTCCCCGGACGATTTATGTCACTTTTTTTTCGAGAGCCGTTTTATAGCAGAAACAACCCGGAGAGCCATGGGCAACACAAATACAAACTTCTATGAAGTTGCATGGCAAACAATAGCCACGCACTTTCCACTGCGATCAACAAACATCGCTCACCTATCAGCCTAACCAGATGAAGGGAATCAACGGGCAGGGATCTGGAATCGCTACACTCAGCCCTTTACTTTGGTAAGAATGCGAATAGAGCATTTGGACCCACCGGTTTCAGGCTCAAACAATAAGAAATGCAACTAATGTGCGAAAAATTCCGCACTTATTTACACAAATGAACAATTCCTGTGCTAATCTTTCAGCATGTTCAACAATTCGAGGTTTATCAATGCCTAGAATGCTCGGCACCGGGCTTAGTCGTCGGGAGCGAGAAATGCTCGATATTCTTCATCGGCAAGGCAAGTGCAGTGTGCAGGATGTTTGTGACCGGATGGAGAACCCGCCATCCTATTCATCCGTTCGCTCTACCCTCGGAATCCTGGTTGAAAAAGGAATTGCCAAAAGCGAAGAAGACGGCAAGAGATATCTCTATAGTGCCGCCGAATCATCGCAAGAAGCGGCAAAGAGTGCGGTCATCAAACTGGTTGACACATTCTTTGGTGGTCGCCTTGAAGGGGTTGTCCGCACATTTCTTTCCGATAAGGAATCAAAGATTACTGACGAAGAGCTTGACCAACTTGCCAAGCTTATTGAAGCATCCAAATCCGGTGATAAAAAATGAACACGTTCCTGTTTGAATTGGCAACTCGCTCCCTCATTTTGGCGGGAATTGGTTTAGCCCTCCGATTTGCACTCCTGCGGTCTTCGGCCCATGCTCGAGCGAACGTATTGGCTCTGACGATGGGTGCCTTGGCATTGCTCCCGATTGCCCTAATGGCTTTACCTCGAATGTCGGTCACGGTGGCACACCAAGAAGTAATGGAGGCTCCGGCCAATGCGGTAACAAGCGTTATGGCTCCGGCTCAACAATTCACTTTTCCCTGGATGATCATCTGGGTCGCCATTGCATCGTTGATGATTGCTCAGGTTGTCACCTCCTTGGTGAAGTTCAGACGACTAGAGCTTGGATTCACGCCGGCAACCGCTAGCCTAACTGAGCGAGTCAAACAGCTCGCGGTGCGAGCTCGTGGAGTCTTTTTCTGCCCAGAAGGCGAGCCGCCAATGACGTGGGGTCTGCTTCAACCAAAGATTGCCCTTCCAACTGAATCCGAAGCTTGGATCGAGCCCCAACTTCGGTCAGTGGTTTTGCATGAAGACGCCCACATCCGACGAAAGGACTGGGCGGTAATGATTGGCTTTCGAGTGATTACAAGTCTTTATTGGTTCAACCCGTTGGTTTGGGCTCTTAAAATGTTGTTCGAGCAAGATAGCGAGCGAGCGGCTGACGATTTCGTCCTCGCCCAAGGAATTGATGGACCCGAATATGCTGGTCGATTAGTTGAAGTCGCCAAGACGCTCAAGCACCGTCAATCACGGGTTCCGGCAATCACCATGGCTCGATCTCATCGACTGAACGGACGGGTCGCCGCAATTCTTAGTTCCCAGACCCAGCGAGGAATCCTTAAGGGCTGGACCAGACTAACCGTTTTGGGGATTTTGGCAATCGGCGCAGTTGCGACGGGAATGATCATTCCGGTTGTCAAGCAAGTTCGATTGTCAGCCAAGACTTCTGAGAAGCCGGTTGCCACAAACGAAACCATTTCAAGCAAGGATATGACGGTGGACATCAAGTCCAATGTTGAAGAACCTTGGAGCACCGAAGACTTTATTGGATCAGAAGTGGATAACGTGTCGACACCGACTCCACCCGTGACCCCAAAGCCAGCGAAAACTCAGTCGAAGAGTCCAGCTAAGACCAACAAGCCAAATCTCATGACTGCTTCAAAGGATGAGCCAGGAGACTCGGAATTCGATCTGGGCTCTATCAGTGATATTGTTAACCAAGGTCTTAAGCAAGCCAAGAAGGACCTAGATGACATGCCAGAGCTCAACACCCGATTTGACCAAAAGGAAGCTCGAAAGGACGCAATGAGAGCAAAAGCCGAGCATAAAAAAAGCCTTGAACGAGATCTTAAGGAATCCAGCAAGGATATAGAAAACGAAATCCGAAATTCACTCGATGAGGCTAAACGGGAGATCGCAGGCGCCAAATTAATTTCAGACAAGGAAATGCGAGACGCCGAAGCCGAAATCGACAAAGCAGACATGCCGGAATCAGCAAGAAAGATTGCGAAGCAAACCCTCGCCCTCAGCCAGGGAATCGTTGGCGGTCTCCTTAAAGGCTTTATGGAAGACCCAAAATCCAAGAAAAAGCCCAAGAAAGAAACCACTGAAGCGAAACATTCAAAGTGCGACTAAATTTAAAGACTTAACCGACTCTTAGCTTCAAAAAGACCCAGAAAACATCATGCCGTAGCTACGGCTTTACCCAAAATTTCACAAAAAAGAGAAGAAAACAATGAACCAAAAAACTACCCTCGCCATCGCTGTCGCCATAGTTGGCGGAGTCACTATTGCCGTCGCTAATCCTTGGAATCCAAAGATGGATCCGATGCCAATTTTTGCGTCGCAAAAGGGCAAAATCATCAACCAAAAGTCTCGCGCCGACATGGAAACGCGAACTTCGTCCCTCAACATGGAAGCATCCGGAGTCAAGCACATCAAAGTTGATGTTGAGCTCGGCGAAGTTGAGGTTTCAACAAATTCTTCGTCAGCTTTTGCCGCCCAGATTACGAAAGGAGTGAGCCGCCCGATTAGTGATTTCGAACGGCAATGGCTCGACAATCCTTGGTTAAAAGTCCGACGAGAAGGCGATACCTTGGTGGTGTACGAAGACAAAAGCCTTAAGCCCGATTTTAACAAGCGTAACCGAAACGGAAAACAGAACAACCAAATTGATTGCACGATTAAAATCCAGATTCCCCGAGGACTTAGTGCCGATCTTACTCTGATGGCAGGGAACCAGCTCATTCAAGGCGATTTCCGATCCCTCACTACCCACGTGATGGCGGGTGAGTTAACCCTTGATCGGGTCGACTCTGGAGATTTCCTAAAAGCTGAGGTAGAAGCAGGCGAAGTGAACGCAAAGTTGACTCGCGTTCCAAGTCGAGAGTCAAGCATTAAGGTATCGGTTGGTGAAATCAATCTTGATGTTCAGGGCAATGCTACGGTGTTTGCAAAGTCGAGCATCGGCTCGATCACGGCATCCGGAAAGTCCGATGAAGACCAAGATGGGCTGGGATCAAATCAACAAATCCGACTAGGCACGGGCGGAACGAAGTTCTCTCTTAACGTTGGTGCTGGAAGCATCAATGTGGGTAACGGAATCATCGAGAAGCGCTCCAAGCGAGACAAAAAGGACAACCTCGAACTTGATCTTGACGAAGACACGAACTTCCGAATCGATTTGAAGGACGACGAAGACTTCCAACGCGAGATAACCGAGGCTCTGCGAGCAGCAAAGTCAGAGCTTCGCTCTTTGGATATCGAAAAGGAAGTCGCAAAGGCACTTAAAGAAGCCCGAATGCAGTTGGATTCGGTTGATATTGAGGCAGAAGTATCCCGAGCAATGAAGGAATCAAAAGTGGACGTGGAGTCAGCTCTGAAGGATGCGGATCGGGAGATTGCAAAAGCAATGCGAGAAATCGAGATTGACATGAGAGACGCCGAAGACTCGGAAGGTCGATACCGAACTTTGTCTCGCGATTCACTGAGAATGGCAAAGCAAATCTTGGAGCAGACCCGAGCGACCATGAAGCACTCGTTTTCTCATTTGAAATCAGTTCCTCACAAGCCAGCAAAGAAGAAGAACGGCAATGAATAAAAAGCTCATCCTCGCTTCTCTATTTGGTGCCAGTGTATTCGGGCTATCAAATGGACAAGCCGAACTCTCGACCAAAATTGTCTCACCCACGGTGCCTCCTGGCACTTGGGTGAGACCCAAGATCACCTTAGCAACAACTGAAACCACCCCCAAAATTGATGGGGAACTCAACGACGAGTGCTGGAAAACTGCCACGAAAGGTACCGGGTTCTTTCGCTTCCCGACCAAAGAACCGATTGAACAACAGACCGAAGTATGGATGTGCAGCAGCAAAAAGAGCCTACTTATTGCCTTTCATTGTCTTGAGAGTCAACCGGAAACCATTAAGGCATTGGAAACCCAACGCAATGGGAAGTTAGATCAAGACGATCGGGTCCTGGTCCTGATTGACAGTCAAAATAGCCGGCGCGGAGCCAGCGAATTCTGGGTTAATGCAAATGGCACCCAATTGCAGAGCCTCGACGGTGGGTCCGCCGATAACCAAGCATGGCAGGGAGACTGGACCGCTGCCACCAAGCGCACCAATGACGGCTGGATCGTTGAGATTGAGATTCCTTTCTCCTTGCTCAAATATCCAAAGGGTGCTCGCCAATTTGGTATGTTTGTCGCCCGTAAGAAGTCATCTGAGTCTACGTTCATGACTTGGCCGTACTGCCCGCCCGAAGGTAACGGCGGAAATATTTCCCCTTACTTAACCGACTTTGATGGTCTCAATCCTCCGACATATGCGCCGAAGCCAATCATTTCGCCTTACTCGCTATCCACCACCGGTCAAGGAACCTCAAGTCGATTCGGACTTGATGTGAAATACCCGTTCTCGACTTCTTTCACTGGTCTTGCCACGATTAAGCCCGACTTCGCCACAGTCGAGGGTGCAGTCCAAGACGTCAGCTTCTCGTACACCGAAAAGTTCGTCCCCGACCGCCGACCATTTTTTGCGGAGAATGGCGGCTTCCTTGATGATGAGAACCTCTTCTACTCCCAACGTATCTCGGATGTTGACTATGGACTCAAGGTCACGGGAAAACAAGGAGCAACGTCGCTAGGATTTCTGTCTACGGTTAGCCAACTTGGGACTAAACAACATGTGAACATTGCCTCTTTTGACCACGAACTGGGGCAGTACGCCGGGTTTGGCGCAACTTACATGGGCAGCCACCAGAATGGACTTGGCGGGCAGGTTTTACAGGCCAGAGGCGGCTACGGTTGGGCAAAAGGGTCTCGGAAGACCAATTTCTTCGCCAATATCACCGAATCGAAACTTGATAACGGCACATCTGGAAAGAGCATGTTCGCCCAGTTGAGAAGCAATGCTGGAAACGGAAAGCTTGGCGGTCGAGCATTCTTCAGTCAATCTGATTCGAACTTCGACAACCCGCTGGGGCTAGTCTCCGATACTGGAACAAAGGGCGGCGGAATCACCCTCTTTAGGGGCGACGGGTATCCGAAGAGTAAGGTGGAAAGCTCCGAATACTACCTTGGTGCCGAGTCTTTCAATCGACTAAACGGGCAATTCTTCCAAGACGCCTTTTTCACGGGATATGAATCGGCGCTCAGAAATGGATACGGGTTTGCGCTACGGGCATTTGTTGGTAAACGAGAAGCATTTCATGATCAGACCCTTTCGCCATCCATTTCTTGGAATGGAAAATCACTGCTCAACCAAGGAAAGTTTGGAGTGGACTTTGGTCATCGACAAAACAAAGCCTATCGATTCACGTCGATCTCCCAAGGCTTTGCGTTGGGCAAGTCTGCCTCGGTGAACCTCGACTTCGGCCAAGTTATGCTCGGCGCAACGACAAATTGGCAGACCATCCTTAGCGGAACCTACCGAATCGATC